>CAYGSW010000078.1:0-22127 GCA_964352535.1 uncultured Granulosicoccaceae bacterium
TACTTGTGCCGTTTCCTGGGGCCCGAGTGCAGCCGTGGGCTCGTCCATGATGAGAATCTGGGCGTCAAACAGTATCGCGCGCGCAATGGCCACCGATTGGCGCTGGCCACCAGAGAGTGCCTTTACCGGCTCTTTAAAGCGTTGAAAACGCGGATTGAGTCGGCCCATCACCTCACGCGCTTTGGCCTCCATGGCCACATCATCCAGCGTGCCCCAGAGCGTTCGCAGCTCCCGTCCCAGATACAGATTGGCCGCTGTGTCGACATTGTCGGCCAGTGCCAGGGTCTGGTAGATGGTTTCGATACCATACGCTTTGGCATCGCGCGGATTGTTGATCGTCGCTTGTTCGCCACGAATGTGTATGGTGCCGGAATCACGCTTGTAGGCTCCGGACAGCAGCTTGATGAATGTGGATTTTCCCGCGCCATTGTGACCCAGCAATGCAACCACTTCACCCTTGTGCAAAGTCAGTGATGCATTATCAACAGCATGAATACCACCAAATGATATGGAACAGTCCTGCATCCGGACAACAGGCTCCGCGTGATTGACATCAGCTGCCTTTTTAACCGTGCTTGTAGTATTCATAGGATATCCCCTTTACACGGAATGTCGACGATAAAGCCCGTCAAGCCACACCGCCAACACCAGAACAACACCCACAACGACATTCTGAAATGGCGCATCAACGCCCAGAAGCACCATGCCAGACTGCAAGGATTGCATCACCAATGCGCCAATGATGGCACCGGCAATTGTGCCTATACCCCCGCTGAGCGATGTGCCTCCAATAACGGCTGCAGCAATAACCAGCAATTCATCGAGCGTACCCTGAGCATTGGTCGATGCATTAAGCCGCGCTGTTGAGATGGCACCGGCGATAGCGCACAACATGCCCATCAGTATGAAGATTTTCATGGTGACCCAACGTGTGTTGATTCCAGCCAGCTCCGCCGCCTCCGGATTGCCACCCATGGCAAAAACATACCGACCAAATCGCGTGCGTGTTGCCACGAAAGTCATGACAATGCCCACGCACACTGCAATAAGGACGGGTATTGCAATGCCGTGCGCTATGAACAGACCGCCTTCGGGTACCTCGATGTTGTTTTCAGTGGCGTAACGTTTGACTATGCCACGCGGCCAGGGGTAGCTATTGGCCACCGCAACAGCGCCCAGCACGGCCGCACAGCCGGCACCCGCAACCGTTATTTCTGCCCACATGGGCCGTAGTGGGAAATTGAAACGCTGCCGGTTACGTCGGCCCAGCGCTGTCATGAGTATGATGCCGGCGCAAGCAAAAAAACCCACCACCCAGCTCCAGAATGCACCTATGGCACCATAAGGTCCACCGCCCATGAGTCGGAAGGTCGGGTCCATGGGCGCCACGGTTTGCCCGGAGGTTACCCACCATGCTGCGCCTCGCCATACAAGCAGTCCACCGAGGGTGACTATGAACGCTGGAACACTCAGATAAGCAATGATGTAGCCGTGGATAGCGCCTATAAAGGCCCCTGCCACAATACCGATGGCCAGTGTTATAACCCAGGTGTAACTGCTGCCCGCTCCCAGAATATCCGGCAAGGCCACTGTCTGTGTAACACCCATGATCATGGCAACAAAACCCAGAATTGAGCCAACTGACAGATCGATATGTCTGGTGACAATGATGAGCACCATGCCCGTTGACATGATGGCAACGGAAGACGTCTGAACCGACAGGTTCCACAGGTTGCGCGGGGTCAGAAATCTGCCATCGGAGAACACATGAAACATGACCCATATAAGGAGCAAAGCGCCCAGCATGCCGAGCATGCGTGTGTCTATTTCAGTTGCCCGCAGCAAGCGAGTCGCCAGGGACTCCTGCGAGTGTCGTGCACCATCAGCAGAACCTGAGGTTGGCGAATCAGACATAGAATTGCGTGCTCGAAAAAGGGTCAGTGCTCGGGCTATGAGCAATTACACATGATGGCAGACAAACCTCGGGCCTGAACATCATGCTGACCGTACTGGGTAAAGTCTACTTAACGTAGTGGCGTGTTCTTGAACGTCGTTGAAAGTAGTTGGCTAACTTAAGCAACGTGAAGAGCATCCAGCCGAACGGATTATTCTGCTGGATGCCCCGACGCTAATTTGCAAGCGTTAGTACCTGACTATTGCCTCTCTACATGCCCAGCTTAAAGAAAGGCATACAAAGGCTGATCGCTTACTGACAGGCAGCAACCGTGTCAAGTGCACCTTCACAAACCTTGTCTTTCTCAATCCAGCCAGCGCTGATGACATCCTCCAGATTGGCTGCTGTGACGGGCACAGGCTCCAGGAAAATAGCGTTCATCTCGACACCATTGGGACCACCGGACCAGGTGACACTGTCAGGAATATCGCTCATGGCCATGCCGTCTGCGAGCATGGAGGCAACGGCAGCAGCACCGGCACCCAGCACGCGAGCATCTTTCCAGACGGAGACTGTTTGCGTGCCGCGAGCAACACGATTCAGAGCAGCATGATCACCATCCTGGCCAGATACCGGAACTGAACCATCAAGGCCCTGGCTTGCAAGCGCTGCAACTACACCGCCCGCCGTACCATCGTTAGACGCGACCACTGCATCAACGTTGTTGTCGTTGGCTGTCAGGATCTGTTCCATGTTGCGTTGTGCGTTTTCAGGCTTCCAGCCATCGGTATAGGCTTCACCAACGTTCTTGATCTTGCCACTGTCCATGGCCTCTTTCAGCACTTCCATCTGACCACCAAACAGGAAATCGGCGTTCGGATCTGCAGATGAGCCCTTGATGAATGCGTAGTTGCCTTCCGGCATGGCTTCGAGTACCGCGCGGGCTTGCATACGCCCCACTTCCACGTTGTCAAACGTTATGTAGAACGCGCCCGGGTTTTCGATGAGGCGGTCATAACCGACCACGGGAATGCCCTCGTTTGCGGCATTTTCGATAGCGGGTCCGATAGCACCTGAATCTTGCGCCAGGATGATCAACGCATCCGCGCCCTGGGCAATTAGTGCCTCGATGTCAGTCAGCTGTTTGGATGCAGAAGACTGCGCGTCAGCTGATATGTATGAGTCGCCTGCTGCTTCTATCGCCGCCAGCATGGCTGCCTCGTCAGTTTTCCAACGTTCTTCCTGAAAGTTGGACCAGGAAACACCAATGACTTTGCCTTCCGCCAGAACAGGACCGGCAAAGACCGCCGATACAGTTGCTGCCAGAAGAAGGGCTCCAGTTTTTTTCATGCTCACTCCAGTGTGTTGTTTGTCGAACCGCTGCAGTTGCAGCTGGCTAACGTTAAATCGCATTTATTTCACGACTGGAATAAATGGTGACTTCCCGGTCGATTTGTGTCAAGTTGTTTTTGTCCTAAAACACATAAACATACCGACCCGGCTGCACAAATGATCATTCTGAAATGACCACACGACGCTCCAACCCCATAACTTTGGCGATATTACTGGTTTCAGCACTGGCTGTTTCCACTCTGCAAGCCACTGAACAGCTCAATGATGGCCGCTCTACCGAGCCCCTGTCAGTGGATGAACCATCAAAACCATCGCAGTCTGCAAGATTGCCGTGGAGCGAGAATGCCCTGCCACAGCTAAGCAATCCGCAACGCTTTCAAGGTCGTTTGGATGCCGATGCTATGCAACAGCTCATGGATCACGGTGAGAAGCTGTTTGATGCACGCTTTACCACGCTGGATGGCGCCGGGCGCCCAATGGCAACACAGGCCATCATTCCCACAAAACGCAAGCGTGCCCCTCGCAGCGAGTTCTCGCGGACCGCTGGCATGGACGCTAACGCATGCAGCAGTTGTCATAACGTCCCGTTTATCGGTGGTGCTGGTGATTTCTCAGCCAATGTTTTTGTTTCTGAGGGTTTTGACCACAGCGACTTCGACACCACCGATCCGCAGTTCTCCAACGAGCGCAACACAAACCACCTCTTTGGTGCTGGTCTTGTCGAGCTGCTGGCCAGAGAAATGAGCCAGGATCTGCAACAGCTTCGAACACAGGCCTTGCACGCGGCACGTGACCTCAATGCCCCTGTCAAACAGACGCTCGACAGTAAAGGCGTTGACTTTGGCACCCTGCTGGCCATGCCCGACGGTACAGTGGATACCCGCAACGTCGATGGTGTGGATCAGGATCTGGTGGTCCGCCCGTTCAGCCATAAGGGCGTCATGACGTCGCTGCGGCAATTCACTGTCAATGCCCTAAATCATCATCATGGCATGCAAGCACCTGAGCGCTTTGGGCCGCGCTGGACCGGAGAATCAGATTTTGATGGCGACGGCCATACCCGTGAAATGGAGGATATCGATGTCTCAGCACTGGTCGCCTGGCAGGCTGCCTTGGCCCCACCCGCCACACACCAACCCGCTGATGCAAGATGGCATGAGGCTGCCACAGAGGGTGAAGCACTTTTTGCCCAGATCGGTTGTGATAGCTGCCATAAACCGTATCTGACGCTTGAAAGTCTGGATTTTCACGACCCGGGCCCCCTGGATGCAGCCGGTACATTACGCGAGAACGAGACAATGGCCAGTGTCTATCCACTCTCACAGCAAAGCTGGGCAAGCCAGTTAACACGCGATGCAAACGGACACTACCGCATACCGCTTTTCGGCGACCTGAAACGCCATGCCATCAGCGACCAGCAAGTTGCCTCACTGGGGAATGAGCTGTTGTCGCAACGCTTTGTCGAGCGCAATGTGTTCATGACCACCGAGCTCTGGGGCGTTGCCTCCACGGCGCCTTATGGTCATCGTGGCGACATCACCACGCTCTCGCAAATGATTGATGCGCATGGCGGTCAGGCACGCACAACACGCGATGCCTGGCAGAATCTCAGCGATGAACAACAGTCCTCGATCATCGCCTTTCTCAAGACGCTTGTCATCGGACAACCATGAGTCAACGGTCAATCATGCGCTATCGGTTTCGAGCCAATGCTGCGATTGTGTGCCTTGCGGTTCTGCCTGGTGCCAACGGCCTGACCACTACCGCCGATGCAACAACGACGATGGAGCACAAAGACAATACGCCAGAGGGGTTCAATGGCGACATTCCTGCCTATCAGGAACAGGCGATAAAAGCAGGCATCGAGCATCGCTATGTCGGACCCTGGGAGTACTTCGTGGGCGGAGGTGTCAGCAGTTTTGATTGCAACGGTGACCGAATGCCAGAGTTGTATTTTGCAGGCGGCAATGCACCGGCAGCGCTGTTCATCAACACCAGTGAGCCGGGCGGTGAACTCAGCTTTGCGGCCAGCGCAGAGCAAAACCTGGCCATGAAAGGTGTTCTCGGCAGCTACCCTATCGATATCGATAATGACGGACATCTGGATCTGGTGGTTTTACGCGTTGGCACCAACCGGATTTTCAAAGGCGGCGCCGACTGCAGCTTCAAGCCCGCTAACGCCAGCTGGGGGTTCGATGGTGGCAATGCATGGACCACCGCATTCAGTGCAAGCTATGAAAAGGATCGTTACTTTCCCACGCTTGCCTTCGGAAACTATGTGGATCGCACAGCACCCGGTTCACCGTGGGGCACCTGCCATGATAACGAGCTGCATCGACCGGCCCATGAATTTGCACATAATGGTCTTGCACACAATGTAGAGGCAGGCAGAGCTGAAACACCACTACCCGACTACAGTGACAAGCAAAGCCTGGCACCTGGCTACTGTGCGTTGTCCATGCTGTTCACTGACTGGAACAAGAGCGGTACCGATGCACTGAGAATCACCAACGACAGACACTATTACCGCGGTGGCGAAGAGCAGATGTGGCGGCTGGACAGCGGGGCCTATCCACGTCTGTACAGCCGGGCCGATGGTTGGGATGCGCTGGTAATATGGGGTATGGGGATTGCCGAAACCGATCTGAACGCCGACGGTTACCCTGAATACGCTCTGACGTCCATGGGCGACACAAAATTGCAGGTGCTGGACTTGCAACAGGCCATTGACGAAAACCGGCCCGCCTACGAGGACATGGCATGGCCGCGACAGGCAACTGCCCATCGCCCCTATACAGGCGACGACATCAGGCCCAGTACCGGTTGGCATGCGCAGTTCGAAGACGTTAACAATGACGCCCGCCTGGATCTTTTCATTGCCAAGGGCAATGTCGAAAACATGCAGGACTTTGCACGCTTTGATCCAGATAATCTGCTGATGGGCGGCGCTGATGGTGTCTTCAGTGAACAAGGCGCCGCAGCCGGTATTGCGCTGGACACACGTGGACGCGGCGCTAACGTCATCGACTTGAACGCCGATGGTTTGCTGGACATCGTCGTGGTCAATCGAGACGACAATGTCAGCGTGTTCCGGCACACCGGTATGCGTTATCTTGACACCACACGCGTCGGTGGCAACTGGCTCAAGATCGAGTTACAACAAGCAGGCGCCAATCGACATGCTGTTGGGGCAAGACTGTCAGTCAAGACCGGCAATGTTGTTCAAAGCCGCCGTGTACAAGTAGGTGGCGGCCACAGCTCAGGTATGGCAGGCTTTGTCCACGTAGGTCTTGGCGTCGCCGAACGGGCAACCGTCAGAGTGCAGTGGCCAGACGGACAATGGAGCGCCCCCTACAAACTGTTTGCCAACCGCCATGTCATCATCAAGCGTGATCAGGATCATGCACTGCAGTGGTTCGCTCATTAGACAGCAGATAAACTCATTAAACACACGGATAAACAGACAGGTAATTGAGACAACACATGTATCTAGGTATTGATCTGGGCACCTCCAGTGCGAAGAGTGTCCTCATGGATGACGATCAGAACATCGTCGCCACTCACAGTGCACCGCTGAACGTCAGTCGTCCACATGACAGCTGGTCCGAGCAGGACCCTGCTGACTGGATTGCCGCTATCGAGATCACACTGGCCGCCATGAGCGCATCCCACGCTCAATCGCTGTTAGCTGTCAGAGGCATAGGCTTGTCAGGACACCAGCATGGGGCAACAATGGTGGACAGCAGTGACAACGTAATCCGTCCGTGCATGCTCTGGAATGACACACGTGCGGACGCACAGGCCCAGAGAATGGACACCCAGCGTTCAAGAGAGCTGGCGGGCAGTATCCTGTTTCCGGGATTTACGGCACCCAAGGTAGCCTGGGTTGCCGAGAACGAACCGGCACAGTTTGAACGTATTGCCAAAGTACTCCTGCCGAAAGACTACGTGCGTCTGTGGCTGACCGGTGAACACGTGGCGGAAATGTCGGATGCGTCCGGCACGGGCTGGCTCGATGTGCAAGCGCGCAACTGGTCAGATGAACTGTTGAGTGCCAGCGGGATGCGCGCGGATCAGATGCCGTCGCTCGTTGAAGGGACCGCCGTGTCAGGAACACTTCGAGGCGAGTTGGCGCAACGCTATGGCATGGCAAACAATGTCGTGGTTGCCGGTGGCGCCGGTGACAATGCAGCCAGTGCTTGCGGTATGGGTACCGTCAAGCCCGGCACCGCGTTCCTCTCATTAGGCACATCCGGTGTGTTGTTTGCCTCCAACGCCAGCTTCCAGCCCAACGCAGAGAGTGCCGTTCATGCGTTCTGCCATGCGCTGCCTGACACCTGGCATCAGATGGGCGTCATTCTGGCCGCAACAGATGCACTGAACTGGCTGGCAACACTCACCTCCAGAACACCTGCAGAACTCGCTGGCGCGTTGGCCGAGACTCCGGCAACTCCCACCGATGTTATCTTCCTGCCTTATCTGGGCGGTGAACGAACACCCATAAACGATGCCAGTGCGCGCGGCGTGTTCGTCGGCCTGAAGCATGGAACAGAGGCTACCGAACTCACCCGCGCTGTGCTGCAGGGTGTCGCCTTTGCGTTTCAGGACTGCAATCTTTCGCTCAAGCAGGCTGGCACCACCCTGTCTCGTGCGACCGCCATCGGCGGTGGCGCCAAGTCGGCCTACTGGCTACAGGTTCTGGCAAACACACTGCAACTGCCGCTGGATGTCACGCACGACGGAGATTTTGGCGCCAGTCTGGGTGCTGCGCGTCTGGGGATGATTGCCGCGAATAATGCCGACCCGTTTGAGGTGTGCAAGGAACCACCGATGTCACACGTGGTTGAGCCGTCAGGCGATGCTCAAGGCTTTGCCGAACAACACGCACGTTACACTGCAGCGTATGCTGCCCTGAAGCCAATCATGAGTTAGTCGTTGCCACCGTGTTGTGGCTGGAAACATTCAGCTTCTAGTTCTGCGATGTCACGTGCTGTGAGATCGCATTGAAGTCTATGTAGCCGTAAAGGTTGCCACGCAATTGCCCATCGGGACTAAACACAAGGAACGTCGGTGTCGCCCTGAAATCCTTGTTGGTGAGCTCGTTGTACTGGCGATGAAAAACGTCATCAAACACCACCAGGTTGGGGTAAGTGGGGGCATGCAAGGCCATCAGCTTGTCCATCTCCTCACGGTTCTTCAAGCCGTCAGTAACCACGCCCACAACCTTTGCTGCCGAATTCTGGTGAAGACGATGGAACGCTTCAAGCGCAGGCTTCTGTTCCTCACACGGTATGCAGTCTGTGGCCCAAAACATCATGAGTGTCCAGCGTCCATCACCCACATAATCGAGCAGATTGACACGTTCACCTTCCAGATCCTGCAGCTCAAACGCTTGCGCTGTGCCCGAGACTGCGAGAGCGATCGATAGGGCCGTGGCACACAGAAAGCGGCGAGATAGCTTATTCATGTTCATAGGGGTGAGAATCTACGCATTGCATGTTCATAGGGGTGAGAGTCTACGCATTGAATGCTTTTTTTGGAGTGCATCGGTATCTTAATACGTTGTACAAACAATAAAAATAGGTTGTAACAACAATAAATGCAGTTACTCAGCCTCTTTTCAAGCCTTGCGGTTCAGACTGATCACCACCCCTCTGCGCGGCAGATTCTCGAGACTGCCATCACCGGCCCAACAGCCCTCATCAAAAATCTGCGAATTATCAACGCCAGCAAACCGAAGCGCTTCAACCACACGACCTGCGCGTCCCAGTGCCAACGCCGCATTACCACCCCTGACTTGCGTTGGCCCCATCGAGCAACCGATGACTGAAAATACGTCGGTTTCCGGATTGAAACGCTGCACCAACTGCTCAACCAGCAACTTGTTGCGATTACCCAGGCGCATGGAATCATTGGCAAATGTCAGCACCTGTTCGACAACCGTGACACGCCCTGCCAAGATATCCTCAAAATTCGACCCGCCAAGTTCGAAAACGTTCTGTTCTCGCGGCAACGTGATCAATGGTAGCGAGACGGTGCGCTCCCCGGACGAGTTGGCCACCAGGGCATTGAGTGGATTCGCATCCGAGGGCACACGCAACGCCGATGAGTTGTGCAACCCCAGCGATTGGGTCGGCGTGTTGCGGATCTGTGTAACAGAGCGTAACGGCGCCGCATGAACGCGCGCCACCTGCTGCTGATCGGTTTGCACAGTAGCCGGATCTTTGGCGATATTGGCCGAGTCACGCTTCTGATTGTCATCAGCCTGCCCGAAGATCTCATCCCTGAGCACAATGTGACTGGCATCGGTACCTCGAACATACAGTGGCGATAAGGGACGAACGCGGTTTGACGCATCGGTAACGTAACTGCGTCGCAGCTCAACCTTGCCAACAGCCATCTCGTAGATATCCTGACTGGACGATGCTGCACCTCCTTCACTATCCTTTCGGTACTGAAAGAGCATTCGGGACCCGCCGTCACTGATCCAGCGTGAACCATAGCCGGCTTCATCCAGTGCATTTTCCATCGCCTGCGTAAAGACATCATTGCGCGCAGATTGCAACAGATCCACCGTGGTGGTGGCCGGTGATACAACCGGCAGCTGGCGCAGCGCATTGACAAAATCTCTGGCAATCAGGGCTTCTGGCACTACTGGCTTTTCTGAAGCCGCCAGGTTCTGGGGGGCATTGCTACCTTGCGTCAACACGGCGCAGCCTCCAAGCTGCAGCCCAAGGGCGACGATGAATAGGGTGATAAGCCTCATGTTCAACATTTTCAATCCGTTTGCCATAACCAGTTGACTGCCTGCCCGCGATCCATTCGCATATGCCTGCAATTGCATTGCGCGCACTATACAATTGGACCCATCAAGGCATTAGTGGAGTCAATCACGTAACGGCACAAACGAGTTGCACCGGTTCTCACGATCTGAATTGTGTATTGCGAATCAGAACAAATAACGGGATTTGTGATGGTATTGTTCATCCCAACAACTACGTCGTTGGCATTGCCAACCCTCAAGACACCAGTGGAGTTTCACGTTCTAATGATGATTTCAGGCTCCTGCGACACCTGGACATTCCAGGCGCGGACATTTACCTCAAGCGGCAAGAACTGCAAACGTTCTCACCTCCTGGCAAGCGCGATGATGCTGTCGGCAAGCCTCGCTCTGGCATCATGCTCCTCGATATCCGATCGTGCGCAAAACACATTAAGTTCTGTGGCCAATGCCACGTTTGAACAACCGGCCGCCGTCTCACCGGTAGATCGCGAAATTGCCAACGATAGTGTCGGTGTTGCCCAGGAGTTTTTCAC
Organism: uncultured Granulosicoccaceae bacterium; assembly: GCA_964352535.1. Classification (GTDB taxonomy): domain Bacteria; phylum Pseudomonadota; class Gammaproteobacteria; order Granulosicoccales; family Granulosicoccaceae; genus Granulosicoccus. The sequence continues at coordinate 10,565 of CAYGSW010000078.1, forward strand.
ACCGTTGAATACCACTCTTCATTTCAACGACGATGACGATCCGCTGTTGCAGCATTTCATCTCAGCGTTTGCCGACAAGGGTTATGGCATCCAACGCGTCAGCGCTGACCAGGGCTCTAACTTTTTCAGCTATACACGCACAGAAGAACGCACGGAGGATGACGAGCTGCTTATCCGGTTTTCCTCATCCATAGGGGCTGTGGATATCGGTCGCGACTACACCGTCCCGCGCGCCAATACTATCTCGCCTTTCAGCCCGGTCAGACTCTCCGGAACCCGGGTACCCGTGCAAATCACCGACACCGCCAATGCTCGTGTGCAGATCAGTGACCCGGACAACTCCACAGCCATTTATGTGGCTTCGCTGAATCTGGACGAGCAGGCACCACCTGTGATCTCACTGATCACCGATGATCTGGTTGATCGGGTAGCAAACCAGAGTGTCCAGCGCTCCAGCCTGCAGGCCCTGAATTCCAGTCGGCTGGAGATCAACAATCTGTTTTATGCTGACCAGTCCAACTTCACCTCAGTGCTGGACGACTACGAGCAGGTCGACCGCCAGATCGTTGTGTTTGGGGACGATTCGTTGATTCTGGGCGAAACGAACAAGTTGCTGCTCGAACAACTGGTGAAACGGCGGCTTGAGCCGGATGACTTGATCAGTCTGGTCGGTTGCAGCAACGGACCTACCGCTCTTGAAATCGGTAACGAGGGTCTGGCGCTGGGGCGCGCTGAGCGTGTCACTCAAGCGCTGCTCTCACAGGGCGTGGCGCGTGAGCGTATTCTGGATGAAGGTTGTTGGGCACCGGTTTCTGCAGGCGATAAATTCCCGAGTCGTGGTGTAGTACTTGAACTTTGGCGCAAAGCGACATGAGAAAACGAAAGATGTCTGCAACTTCCTACTCTATTGTTCTGGCAGGTACAGTACTCCTGAGTACAGGCATGCTCGGCGCCTGCTCCACTCCAGGTGGCAACTCGTTTGGTATTAGCGCTGACGCTATTGCACCGCGCACCGGCGGAGACATAACGCTTCTGGAGCAGATTAGTGCCTCTGAACGTGCTCACTTGCAGCTCATAGCCACCAATATGGTCTCTACCCTGGTGCAAGTACCGCACATGCAGTCCGGTAGCATTACCTTGCAGATCAACGAGCCCACGACGGCCTACGGTAACGCGATTGTGCGCGCGCTTGAAGATGCCGGATTCGGTATGCAACGGGTGAGCGCTGATCAGGGCCAGAACTATGTCTCTTACAGCAAACGCCTGTCAGAGACCGAAAGCGGACTGGTAACCGACTATGAATTAACCGTGGGCAAGATCAGTCTGCGACGTGAGTACAGCGTTCAGAATGGACACATCTATCCCTCATCACTGATGACGATAGATGGCGCAGCCTCCATTGCCGACATTGAACTGGCCGATAGCATCTTCGCGGAACAGGGCGGCAGTAATGACGCTTTCATCAGTGGTGTACAACTGGAAGGCGAGCCAGATCCTACCCTGGCGGTCAAAACCATCGATGTTCGCGACTACGATGAAGTGCCAGCTGACAAGCGTACGCCCCAAAATGAAGTCTTTGACAATGCCCGGCAGCGATTCTTTGCCATGCAGGCAAAACGTCAAACCCCGCCGCTGAGCGAGTATGAAAAATATCGGCGCACCGTACTGATATTTGATAACAATGAAACCCAGATGATGGGTGGCGCCAACAAGCAAGCAGTGCGCCTGCTGGTACGTGGCTTCAGTGACGATGATCTCATGCTTATCAAGGCGTGCCTGGATGCTGATGGTGCAAACGACGCTGCCATGAGTCGTGCAATTCGTGTTGAGCAAGAGCTATTTGGATTCGGCATTCCCTCACAATCCACTTACATCGCACCTTGCGCACGTGCCAGTTACAGACACTCTTCCGACGACTCACCCACGCCCGTCGAGCTAGTCCACTATCGACCCAGAGAATCATGAAACATCCTATGTCCACACCCATCATGCGTCTTGCGATTTGTGTTTTCGGAATGTTCATCACGCTGAATAGCGTGCAGGCCGCCATACTCGATGATGTGCGAGATCGCGGTGTGGTTCGGTGTGGCGTACACACCGATCTGGCAGGGTTCGCGCGTGCCAACAGCCTGGGCGAGTATGCCGGATTCGACATTGACCTATGCCGCGGGATCGCCAGCGCCATATTCAATGACAGCGAAGCGGTTGAGATGGTGGTGGTTACCAGCTCCGACCGCTTTGCCGTACTGCAACAGGGTGCCATGGATGTCTTGACACGAAACACCACCTGGACGCTCGAGCGTAACGCCTTGTACGGTGATTTCGCAGGTGTCAATTTCTACGACGGCCAGGGCTTCATGGTAAAAAAGCGCACAGGCTACCGCAGTGCCCTGGAGCTGGACAACCAGCCTATTTGCGTCAGTCGTGGCACCACCTCCGAACTGAACGCAGCGGACTTCTTTACCGTTAGTGACATGCGTTACCGTCCCGTCTACTACGACGATGAAAGTGAAGCGGCTGCCGGCTACAATAATGATGAGTGCAAGGCGTTGACCACTGACCGTTCCGGACTGGCAGCAGGACGCAGTGCGTTCGAGACACCGGATGCCCATGTGATCATGCCGGAAGTCATATCCAAGGAGCCATTGGGTCCCGTGGTTCCACCCAACGACAGCCAATGGGAAAACGTGGTGCGGTGGACATTGAACTGCATGATTAACGCCGAAGAGTTGGGCGTCAATAGTCGCAACGTTGACAATCCCAGTATCGGTGCCACCCCTGCCATTCGACGATTGATCGGTACAGAAGGTGAGAGTGGTGCTCAACTGGGCCTGGACAACCAATGGTGTTCCCGCGTGATTCGTCAGGTGGGCAACTATGGCGAAATCTATGAGCGACATGTTGGCCCGAATACACCCATTGGATTACCCCGAGGCATCAATGCGCTATGGACTGACGGCGGCTTGATTTACGCACCGCCTGTCAGATAGCTTTGCGTACGGACATCCGTGGCTACTTCTCAACCTGCAACAGAGCCTCCTAGTCCCCATCGGCCACACCCGCCATGCGTGCACGCCTTGCACGATAACTTGGCAGGATAATGAGGATCACGGCTATCACCAGCAGTCCAAGCGTCATTGGCCGTTCCCAGATAAATGAGATGCCATCGTAAAGCTGCATGGAGCGGGAGAAGTTGTTCTCCAGTAAACCGCCCAGGATAAAACCGATCAGCAGCGGTGCCAACGGGTAATTGGCAAACTTCAAAGCGGTGGCGCAGATGCCGAACCCAACGAGCAGCAACAATTCCGTGGCATTGTTCTGACCAATATATGCACCCATCAGGGTGAAGAACAGGATAAAGGGAATCAGGAAAGTGCGCGGCACCAGCAACACTTTGGCAATGTAGGGAATCAACGGCAAATTGAGAATGAGTAGCACCAGGTTGCCGATGTACATCGAGATAATGACCGACCAGAAAATTTGCGGATCGTCGATCATCAAGCGTGGCCCCGGCGTTACGTTCAATGCGATCAAGGCTCCCAGGAGGATAGCGGTTGTGCCAGAGCCGGGAATACCCAAGGTCAGAAGCGGCACAAACGATCCTGTGCAGGCTGCATTGTTGGCAGTCTCGGGAGCTGCCAGACCTTTTATCGAACCTTTGCCGAATTCATCCTGCTCTTGCTTGGTCGCGATATTGCGCTCGACCGCATAGCCCAGAAAACTGGCAATCGTAGCCCCCGCCCCTGGCAACACACCAATGAAGAACCCTTGTATCGACTGTCGGCCTATTACCGGGGCAATCGATCTGGCCTCCTTGCCCGTGATACGAAGATCCTTGATCTCACCGCCACCCTCGCTGTTGGGCTCACGTGGTTTGAGCACCAGATAGATCGCCTCAGGCAGTGCAAACATCGCCATGGCAAGTGTTATGAAACCAAAGCCGGATTGCAGATCCATCAGGCCCATCGTAAAGCGCGGCATATTGAACAAGGCACCTTCACCGACGGTTGCCAGGATCAGCCCGATAATGGTCATCAGCAAGGCCTTCGTCACCTGCCCTTTGCCCGCGAACGCAGCGATGGCCGATAAGCCGACAATCATCAGGGCAAAGTATTCGGATGAGTGGAACAACAGCGCTACAGAGGACAACGCAGGGGCAAAAATCATCAGCAGCAGAGCACCTATGGTGCCGCCGCAAAAACTGGCAATGGCTGCGATGGTCAGTGCCTTGCCAGCCTTACCTTGCTTTGACATCGGGTAACCATCAAAGCTGCTGGCCACCGTACCTGCCACTCCAGGTGCGTTGAGCAAGATAGATGATGTTGAACCACCAAAGATAGCGCCGTAATAGACGCCTGCCAGCAAGATTAAAGCGGCAGACGGGTCGCCCATGGAGATGGCCACCGGAATCATGATGGCGATGATAGACATGGGACCAAGCCCTGGCAACATGCCGATGAACGTCCCAATCAGACATCCACCGATGACCATCAACAGGTTCTGCAGGGACAGGGCAGTCTGAAGACCGATCAATAAACCTTCAATCATGGGACTACCTCAAGAAGGCTGGCAGTGGGCTGAGGAATATCCCCAACACCTGCTGAACCAGATACCAGACGATGAACGTTGCCACCAGAGCCACAGGAATCATGATGTGCCACTTACGCTCACCCAGAATGGTTGAGCCCAGTATCAGAAATGCAGCGGTTGAGATAATGAAACCCAGCGGACGCAGGCAGACAGCGTAGGCCACCATAAGCCCGAGCAATCCGAGTGCCTGGCCAAGCTTGTAGTCTGTGAGGCGGCGATAGTCGATATCACCCGCCTTCTGCTCGCCCTTCTCAAGGCCCAGCAGGATAATCATGGAAGCGGCAATACCTAGTATGGAGAGTACTTTTGGAAACGTACTGGGCCAGATAGGATTACGCCGCATGAACGGTGCCAGCGCATCGTCCATCGTAAACCAGGCGGTATAGCCATACACCAGACAGATACCCAGCAGAATCAACGCAATCCAGCGATCAAGTGCCATTGTGTTTTCCCGTTACCCATGTCAAAACGCCAACAAAAATGGCACTGCCAAAACACACGTTGAGGCCGTAACCACTATGACGCTGCAGCTGGAAAGAGGGGGCGACACGTTCCAGCCCCGCCCCCTCAGCACACATCATGCAATGTTCAGATGCAATGAAAAAACAACACGCTACAGAAAACCCAACTTCTTCATCAGGCCGCTGATGGTCTCTTCCTGGCCTTCTAGAAATGTCAGAAAGTCATCCCCTGAATTGTGGATATTGACCCAACCGTTACGGGCACGCACTTCTTCCCATTCGGGCGTGTCATACATGGTGGCAATGACTTCCTGATAGGCCGCCACTTGGTCCGCAGGCAGATTGGGCGCACCGAAAAATCCGCGCCAGTTGACGAATGTAGCGTCGATGCCCTGCTCTTTCATTGTCTGGGCATCAGCGGCAGCGTCCACTCGCTCATCAGCTGTCACACCGATAATCTTGATTTCACCGGCATTGGACAGATCCACAGCCTCTGAAAAACCAGTAGACAGCGCAGCAATTTCGCCAGACAGCAAGGCTGCCATGGCCTTTCCGCCCGCATCATACGGAATGTACTTCACGCCAAGTGCATCTTTACCAGCAGCCTCCATAACCATGGCGGCTACCAGATGATCCATGCCGCCAGGAACAGAACCACCACCAATGGCTGTACCGCTGGGGTTCTCATCAAAGGACTTGAGCAGATCGGCCATGGAGTTGATAGGACTGTCCTTGCCCACCACAATAGCCGCGTAGTCACCAATGGTGCTGGCTACCAGCGTCAGATCTCTGAAATTGTGTGGGAAAACGCCTGTTAGCGAGCGGATGACGATGGGTGTGGAGTTGACCATCAGCGTGCCTTGATTACTGTCGGCGTTTTCGATCAGATAGCCGATGGCCTTGCCACCACCACCACCGGACATGTTCTCGTAGGATGCAGTGCCTACCAAACCGGCTTTGGTGAGAGCCTCACCCGTACCGCGTGCTGTTCCGTCCCAACCACCACCGGCTCCGCCAGGGATGAGAAAATGGATGCTATCAAGTTTGGCCTCCGCACTGGCCTGTAACGGTGCACCAAGGCTGAGCGCTACAATAGCGGATGCGAGTAGAGTGCGACGACTCATAGTGAATTTCACGAATACTTCCTCCTGTTTGTCATAGGTCCTGTGGACAGGACACTCCAATCATTTCATCACGGCAACCTGACAAGAACCTGTCATAGGCCGACCAAAAACTGATCAATTCATGAAATTCCTGTTGATTGAAGACAATCAAGAACTTGCACAGGCCATATCGGTCCGGATGCAGATCGACGGGCATGTCATCGATCTGGCCGAGAATCTGGAACAGGCACTGCGCTATTCGGACGCTGTAGACTACGATCTGATACTGCTGGATATCATGCTGCCCGATGGCGATGGCCGCGACTTTCTCAGTCGCCATCGAGCCATGCAGAAAAATACGCCCGTGATAGTGCTTACCGCCCGCTCACAGGTATCAGACAGAGTGAGCATGCTGGATCTGGGCGCAGACGATTACATTACCAAACCGTTCGACCACGCGGAACTGCAAGCCCGGTGCCGGGCTGTGGTACGGCGCAATTCAGGTGCCAGCAGCTCGCTCACCCGCCTCGGCAATGTCGAATTTGACCCCGTCGCCGGACATCTGAGTGTTGCTGGCCACATCCTGCCGCTGCGCAACCGCGAGTTACGACTGCTGGAAGTGCTGTTCAACTCACCGGGCCAGATCTTCTCAAAACAGAAGCTGGTCGATCGATTGTTCTCCTCCGACGACGATGTGTCCGAGAACGCCATCGAGGTGTATATCGCCAGATTGCGAAAACATCTGGAAAAATCAGACGTGACCATCACAACACTGCGTGGACTGGGATACCGGCTGGATCATGAGTGATTCCAGGGCAGTGGCTCGACTTGAAACAGGCTTTAGTTCACTGCCTGAAACCGCAGTGACTATAGCAGGCTCATTGCGCAATCGGCTGGTGTTTACACTGATTGGTGGAGCCGCTGTCTTGGCACTGCTACTGTATGTGGTGGTACGCGACTATGCTGCCCAGATAGCCCAGCAAAATCAGGACAGTATCCTGCGCGCCTCGGTCAGTTCCATATTGGACACCGCCGTTATTCGCAACGGCGTTGTGGAACTGGATATTCCCTACGGTGCGTTCTCGATGCTCAACACCGTCACAGATGATCGGGTGTTCTACGCTATTTATCAGGACGATGAGCTATTATCAGGCTATGACATGTTGCCTAGGAAACCCCTGGATAACAACACGCAGACCGTGCTTGAATCCACCCGCTATCAGGATACGGCGGTGCGGCAGATCACCGCATCTCGGTTGCTGGTTGCCGGGGGCAGGCGTGCCAATGTCACAGCCACCATCGCTCAGACACAGGATGCCTTGTCCGACACCTTGCGCGAGATCTCGGTCAAAGCCGCACTGTATGGCGCAGGGTTCTTTTGTCTTGCCGTGTTGCTTTCAGCCTGGGTGACCTTGTCAACGATCAGACCGTTGCGACGCCTTGCTGACTCGGTGGCAATGCGTGGTCCGCAAGATCTGAGCTTGTTATCGCAACCTGTACCATCGGAGATGTCGTCGCTGGTTTCAGCATTCAACCACCTGATGGTGAGGCTCGAAAAGTCGTTCAGCCAATCTGAAGAATTCATAGCAGAGGCCGCCCACAGAGTGCGTACGCCTTTATCCACTGTGCGTTCGCATGCCGAATCCACTCTTCAGCGCGTGGACAAGGAAGAAAACCGGCAAGCCTTGCGTTCAATGATCCGTGCCATCGACGAAAGCTCACGCGCGGCGACGCAACTGCTTGATCACGCCATGATTACTTTCAGGGCTAACCAGTTTGAATATCATGATATCGATCTTGTCGACATCGTTACTGATATCGTCCTGCGCCTGACGCCTGTGGCACAGATGAAGGATGTTGAGTTTCGGCTGGAAGGTCAACCCAGCGTCATGGCATCGGGCGATCCCATTCTGATTCAGAACGCGATACGAAACATCGTGGACAATGCACTGAAGTACTCGCCCAGTGAAAGTCTGATCACCATTGTGGTTCGCGATGAGCCAGGACCCGAGATTGAGGTTCGCGACCAGGGACGTGGTTTTCCAATTGAAGAGATCGACAATCTGACCTTGCGTTTTGCTCGCGGCAGTAATGCGGCAGGCACGATAGGCTCAGGACTGGGATTGACCATCGCCAAAGATGTGGCCGATGCGCATTCTGGCAAACTGGCCATCAGCAACCAGACCGAGGGAGGCGCATGCGTCATCTTTTCATTGTAGTTCTGTGGCTATTGTCCTGCACCTCGTTTGCGGTGCCATGGGAGGATCGTCAACTGTTCGAAGGGACTTCGTCAACCGTCACTTTGCGCGTCATCTCCAGTACAGACACGGCCTTGTTTGCACCTATCATCGATGGTTTTGTAGCGCAAAATCCGCACGTCTCTGTCGAGTACCTGGTAGCCGGTTCATCGGCTATCTACCAGGAATTTCGACAACGCCCAAACGACTTCGATGTGCTGGTTTCCAGTGCGATGGATTTGCAACTCAAATTGGTCAATGATGGATTTGCACACCCTATAAACAGCATTAGCCACCCTGACTGGGCGCAATGGCGTCAGAGCCTTTTCGGATTTACGCTGGAACCGGCCGCTATTGTGATCAACAAAAACGCCTTTGCAACGCTCACAGTGCCAACCTCCAGACACAGCCTGATTCAGGTGCTACGCGCCAACCCTGACATATTCAAAGGCAGAGTCGGTACCTATGATGTCCGGCAATCCGGGCTGGGCTATCTGTTTGCCACGCAGGATGCCAGGCAATCAGAAACCTATTGGCGCCTGATGGAACTGATGGGCGGACTCGAGGCGCGATTGTACTGTTGCTCGGGCGAGATGATCGAGGAGCTTGCCAGCGGAGAGATTGCGGTTGCCTATAACGTCCTTGGCAGTTACGCCGATGCCCGCCAGGATCTGGCCGACGATATTGAGGTTATTCTTCCGGCCGACTTTCCGACCATCATGATGCGTACCGCCATGGTATCGGCCAGCAGCGCGACACCGGACGCCGCCACACGTTTTGTTCAGTATCTGGTCTCGTCACAATGGAATCGCACCAACAGTGGCACAGCTCCCCTGCCCTCGCTAAGCGCTGCGTATGACACGGACACGCAAAACACACCGATTGCGCTTGAGCCAGGTTTACTAATTTTTTTGGACCAGATGAAACGTCGTATATTCATCGAAGAATGGGAAAGTGCGATTATACAGTGATGCATGTTCCGACCAGGGAGCTGACACTACTGAGCGGTCCACAATGCCTTTGATAGTCGAACAGCTACCACCGTAGAACAGCTGCAAACAGCGTCGCCCTGCGGGCCAGACAGTGATCCGTCAGCACGTTCTTACCCGATCATCTCGTCGCGTCTGGTTGATTAAAGAACCCAATCGCCGCATCAAATCTAGAACTAAATCACAGAATTTATGCCACGAAATTGGCACCTGTTTCCTGCATGAGGCGCTAGCGGATAACAAATCACAGAAAAGTTATGGGCACTAGGGGTCTAAGATGGTTTACGCTTGTGCCAGCAGCTACCGGCCAGCCCGGTAATATGCGTTTGGGGCTCACTACTGCAGTGGCTAAATTTCAAACATAGAAATAAGCATTTCAGCTGGAAACAATTTCTGGGTATGCTGCGTCCCGAGTCAATCAGATAATCTTGAAGGAGATAAATGTGAAAGTTCGTTCAACCCCTGCACTGCTTGCCGGTGCACTAGCTGTATTAACGTCGCAAACTACCGTCGCCCAGATGGAAGAACTCACCGTGGGTTACTTTCTCGAGTGGCCAATGCCCATGTTGGCTGCCAAGGCATCCGGCGCCTATGATGAAGCATTGGGCATGCCCGTAAACTGGGTATCTTTTGAAACAGGTACTGCCATGAGTGCGGCAATGGCTTCTGGCGATGTACATTTGTCTGTTTCACAAGGTATTCCTCCATTCGTCATCGCAGCATCCGGCGGCCAGGACATCCAGGTTGTTGATGTCGCTGTTAGCTATTCAGACAACGACAACTGCGTCGTGTCTGCGGGTCTGGAAATTGACAAGGACAGTGCTGGCGAACTGGCTGGCAAGAAAGTAGCTGTGCCGCTGGGTACAGCGGCGCATTATGGGTTCCTTCGTCAGATGGATCATTTCGGCGTTGACGTTTCCAGCCTGCAAGTTGTTGACATGGCTCCACCAGAGGGTGCGGCGGCACTAGGTCAAGGCGCTGTTGACTTCGCCTGTGGTTACGGTGGTGGTCTTACTCGCATGAAAGAGCATGGTAACGTATTGCTGTCAGGTTCCGAGAAAGAAGAGCTCGGCATTCTGGTCTTTGACGTTACATCAGCACCTGCTGGATTCATTGCAGAAAACAGCGATGTCGTATCAACCTTCCTGTCAGTTACTGCCGCAGCTAACGCTGAATGGAATGAAGGCCAGAGCGAAGAGATGCTCAAGGTGATTGCAGAAGGTTCTGGCATGGATCTGGAGGCCACTCGCGCATCCATCAGCACCATGAAGTTTCCCTCGGTTGAAGAGCAGCTTTCAGAAAAGTGGTTGGGCGGCAACGCGGCAACTTTCATGAAAGGCGTTGCAGATGTGTTTGTTGAAGCCGGATCCATCGATTCAGCATTGGACAGCTATGTAGATGCAGTGAATGTGGGGCCGTTACAAGCCGCGCAATAACCTTGTTCTAAAGGTATGTCAGCGTTGTCGCTGTGGCGGTAACGCTGACAATTCTTTCAACGGGCCTGCGCTGTACCCAACATCCTGGCGTCGGTAATCACTGGAGAATGCTTTGGGCACTCTGTCACTAGAAAACCTGTCGATGCGCTTCGACCTCCCTAATGGGGATGCAGTACAGGCGCTGGAAAAAGTCTCACTGACGCTGAATGAAGGAGAGCTTCTCAGCGTCCTCGGGCCGTCAGGATGTGGCAAAACCACACTACTGAACATCGTCGCAGGCTTTCTTGCACCCACCGACGGCAAATTGGAACTGAACGGACACAATATTATTGGACCTGATGCCGAGCGCGGCATGGTCTTTCAACAAGGCGCCTTGTTTGAATGGATGTCAGTTAGAGAGAATGTCGGGTTCGGTTTATTGATGAAGAAGACACCCGAAGAGGAAAAGGCCAAGGTTGTCAATCACCTGCTTGACGTGGTCGGCCTGAAAGAGTTCAAGGAAAAAGCGGTGTACGAACTATCAGGCGGCATGCAACAGCGCGTCGCTCTGGCACGTTGTCTGGCAAATGATCCAGACGTTATCTTGATGGATGAGCCGTTAGGCGCGCTTGACGCGCTGACGCGGGAGAAAATGCAGAGCCTGGTACTCAAACTCTGGAAAGAGACCGGCAAGACCATCATCCTGATTACCCACTCGGTTGAAGAAGCCTTGCTTCTAGGCGAGCGTTTGATCGTCATGGCACCACG
>CAYGSW010000079.1:0-22125 GCA_964352535.1 uncultured Granulosicoccaceae bacterium
GCGGCGGCTGGTGAACTCTGAATCCTAATATTTCGGGTTGACGGACTACTAGCGTTAACATCGCTGGCGAACTCCATTCATTCGATATATGCTCGAGGGTCCGGTAATTTCAGGGTAGGCAGATATGAGCGACAACTCGCCAGACATTGCATCATTCATTGGCGTAACCAAACGCGAGCTTTGTGCTGGCAAGGACATCGACACGCTTTTCTCACACGCACGCGATACCGTGAGACGCTCGGTTGATGAAGTTGCCACGCGTTTCGCTCGCACCGGTGCCGTTGTGCCGGAAATTGCCTACTCAGCCGTCAGGGATGATGCAGTCTCCAAGTCTTCCATCAACCAGATCAGACAACATGGCTGTGTCATTGTTCGAGGCGTGTTTGACGAGCAGCAAGCGGTTGACTGGAACGAGGAGCTTGGCGTCTATCTGAGCGACAACGACTATCTGAGTAAAGCCAGGGAGAAGGCCGGACTGGACAACTACTTTGGCGACTTGAAAGACGCACAGCCCCAAATCTACGGTGTCTATTGGTCACGGCCTCAAGTGATGGCGCGACAGGCACAGAGTATGGCGAACACCAAGCGCTTTCTCAATCGACTATGGGATACCGATGCCCCAGCAGGTCCTGAGTTCGATCCGGACTTTGATTACGCCTACGCTGATAGAACGCGCCGACGTTGCCCGGGAGACACCACACTGGGTCTGTCGCCGCATATGGACGCTGGCTCGTATGAGCGTTGGGTGGATCCCGCCTTTCAAAAAATCTACGCTGATATATTTAACGGCCAGCTTGACAAGTATGATCCCTGGAAAGCCGCCTACCGCACGCAGACACGCGAGTACGATTCACCGGCAGTCAGTTCCATGTTTAGAACCTTCCAGGGCTGGACGGCATTGACAGAACAGGGACCCAACGATGGCACGCTGGAGCTGTTGCCCGTGGCGAATGCCATTGGCTATGTACTTCTCCGCTCACTGCTCGACGACATACCAGAAACCGAATTATGCCTGGCACGTCCTGGCCGAGCTCTGGGTATCAGCGATGAATGGCACCCGGACCTGACCGCAGGCATTGTCTCGATTCAATCCGTAGCACCCGGCGATACCGTCTGGTGGCACCCGGATGTCATCCATGGTGTGGGTAGTGAGCACCAGGGAGATGAATTTGCCAATGTCATCTATATCGGTGCCAGTCCCGCCTGCGCAAAAAACCGTGCCTATGCCATGCGACAGGCGCAAAGCTTCATGGCCGGAACCAGTGCGCCGGATTTTGCTGCAGAAAACTATGAAGTCGATTTCAAAGGCCGTGCAACAGCTGCCGATTTGACCGAACTTGGCAAACGCCAAATGGCGTTGTAAAACGCATACATCTACGCCCGAGCCACGTTATCGTCATCAAACAGCAGAGCCGCAACACCCAGTAGCCCTGCATCCTGCAAATTCGAAGCAAGCTTGACAATAACCTGATCAAATTCTGGCATCAGTCTGACAGCCAGGTGCTCTTGCAGGCTGTCACAAAACAAAGCGTAGCTATCGCAAACGCCGCCTCCCATGATCACCACTTCAGGATTCAGTGCATGGACAATGCTGCATATTCCTTGTGCCAGGTATTGACCTTGCTGATGCCATACCTGAAGTGATGGTCCATGGCCTATCGCTGCTGCCAGTGCAATATGCCTGGCAGCCGGCGGCTCGTCGCTGACAACATTTGCCCATAACTGCTGACATGCCCGGCTGCCACTGGTTGCCAGTGATTTAGCCATACCATCCAGAGCAGACCCTGACGCATACGCCTCAAAACATCCGAAGCGTCCGCAGGAACATCGCCTGGATGATTCAGGATCAAGCAACAGATGTCCGAAGTGTCCGGCAAACCCGCGGGCACCACGCACCACTTTGCCATCACTGATGATGCCGCCACCGATACCTGTGCTGACGGTCAGGTACACCACTTCATCAAAGCCTTTGGCTGCACCAAATCGCCACTGACCCACAGCAGCTGCGATAGCATCGTTCTCAGCCAACACCGGCAGCTTAAAACGCTTTGCCAACATATCGCGCAAGCAAACGTCTTCCCATCCGAGTAATGTTGGAATGCGCAATACAACGCCATTACGTGTGTCCATTGGACCCGGTGCCGCGATAGCCATGCCACAGATGTCCGCAAGGTTCGTCGTGGCCACCAAATCAGCGATCTGATCAATGACCTGTGCAGGATTGCCTTGATTGACAGTAACAACAGATCGTCGCCATTCTATACGGCCGTCCTGCAACACTTTGGCAACACGCAACTGCGAACCACCAAGATCGATTGCTATGCAGGCTGGCATCATGAGTTGTGCAAGCGCCTAACGCGGCATTGCCCGTATCCATTGCATGCGCGCATCAAGGTCGGGATCGTTGAACGCCAGCGAGCCCATCACCACGGTGTCAGCACCACTGCTACGAAGCTGTGGCACCGTATGCTCGCGAATCCCGCCATCAGCGGCTAACACAATGCGATGCGCATGATCGGCTTCATCAATCAGTTGCCTGGCCTGTTGCATCCGCGCCGGTGCTGCAGGATCCAGGCCCTGCCCCTTTACGCCGATACGCGTGCCCAGCAGTGTAATGAACGACACATTGGGCAGGTGATCTTTTATGTGGTCAACGTCAGTTTCTACACACAATACAAGCCCGGCTTCCAGTTCACGACGTTGAATTGCCTCTATCGCCTCTTGAGCATTCGCGTTCTCTCCATGCACACTGATCAGATCTGCACCTGCATCAGCAAACTGTTCAATCTGCGCAAGCACCACAGACTCGTGCGCCATCAAATGCACATGAATCGGTTTTTTTGTATGTGCCCTGATCGCTGCCACCTGATCAGGAAACAAGAGAAAAGAGGGCGTGAAATGCCCATCAGAAGCATCCACATGATACACATCCGTGTAGTCATCCAGCCGATCCATCTCCTGCGCCATGTGCAGCAAATCTGCTGACCAAAGCGATATTTCTGCCAGTAAGCGATCGTCAGGCAAGTGGTTAATCCAGTGGGTCATTGCGTATTCAGTCCGGTAAGAAATGTATGCAGATGATCATTGAAATCTCGAAGATACGCCGCCTTGTCAGTGTGTTTTGGCGTCAGTTGCAGCACCTTGTGTACCCCAAGGGTATCAGCCAGCAAATCTGCCAGCGCAACGGGATGTACGTGATCATCCTCAGTTGCCAGGATTATCGTGGGTAATAGCCAGCTGTTTAACTGATGCGCTTCAACCCCCGGGCCATCAAGCGATATGGTTTTCAGAATCTGTGCAAATCGACTGGCATCGGGCCGATCAAAAAATGACATCAGGGAGCGCAGATTATCAGGCGATGTACTTTTAAGAAGCGCGTACATGTCGGAACGTTTGAATTCCTCACACGCATCGCTGATCGATAATTGTGTCAACAACTCACCTACCATCAGGTTAGGCTTCATGTTTTCTGGCGCTGCCTCAAAACCCCACGCAGGTCGGACCAACACGACGGCACTGATCAGGTCAGGTCGCATGGCTGCAATGCGAAGCGTCAGCGCAGCCCCCATGGAAATTCCTCCCATGGCTATTGGTGGCTCAAGCTGTGTTTCAATAACGTATATCAGATCATCAGCATATTGCGCCAGACTGATGTCATTGATCGGTCCATAAGCAGATTCGCCGTGCCCTCGGCATTCTACTGTAGCCATCGTCCATTCATCATTGTGCGGAAACGCCTCTGCACACTGCTGATGATCTGCTCCAAGTCCGTGCTGGAATAAACAGGTTTTGCCCGAGCCTTGCCCCCTGTACAAGCCAAGGGATACACCATCAACGGTTTGTACCTGTGTCTTTTCTATCGTGTGAGCCAATGAAATACTCATTCCGGTATGCACATAAGGCTTTTAAGAAAACTTGCCACCCGCGGTGCATCACTTACTGTCAAACCATGCGTCACCATGGGTCCGGTGTAGCCGATACGCTGCAGAGTGGCAAGATAGTGTGGATAGTCAATAACACCTTCACCTGCCACGCAGAATGACCCATCCGCACGCCTGTCTTTGGCGTGACACAAGCTGATATGAGGGGCAAGCTGTTCTATCGCCAAACCTATGATTTCGCAGCGCTTTGCATCAGACACCACCTCAAACAGGTTGGCAGGATCAAGCACCACACGTAGGTGAGGAGTATCAAACTGGCGCATGAGTTGTTCAGCTTTCTCCACAGAATTGACGGTATTGGCAAGCTCAGGTTCAACACCAAGACAAATGCCTGCAGCTTCGGCCATTCGCACTGCAGGCTCCATAGCCTTGAGCAAATCGCTCCACGCCTGTGGAAGATCATTGTCAGGATGTCCGGCCCACTGGTCGTCCGGATTGCGCGTGCCCGTGCACAATGTGACCATCGGAATGTCGAGTGTTGCGGCGCTGTTAATTACCACCTGCAATTGAGACAAGCCGCGTTCAACCAGCGCTTTTTCAGGATGAATCATGTTGAATGTGCCTGACAGCGCAACCGCTGAAACACGGTGAGTCTGGAAAGCCTGGCGCGTGCGTTCAAGCTCAGCGTCGGGAATGGCATCCGGCATGGAGGCAAGTCCGGCACAAGCCCAGTTGTACTGCGCACTATCAAACCCTGCAGCTTTCACCGCCTCCAGCACCTTGCCGGGGTCGTCACCTAAAAATGTCTTGGCAAATATTCCCAGCTTCATTCGGAAGATACTCTCAATCCTTAAACAGCACCACTAACCTCGCTAAGGCTTACAGCTCTGCCCTGGCGTACAGATTCGCGTATGGCAATCATGGCGCGAACACAGGCTTCACCATCATCAATATCAGCACCTTCAATCGCTGACCCATCAAGAATGGTACGGGCAAAGCCCTCCAGTTGCCGGCGATAGAAATGGCCATCAGCACCCAGTGCCCGTGTCGAAGACTCGCTATCTTCACGAAAGATATCCACCTCACTGGATCGGTAGTACCAGGGATTATAGGTTTTGCCGAGCACGGCACCGTGTTCACCATAAATCTGAAATCCTTCGTGCCAATCCATGCGCACCGCCACCGTCAAGTCCATATGACCCAGACAACCATTGGCGTATTCAACATCGACAAACCAGCAATATGAACCGAACTTTTTGCTCAGCCGAGCATTGAGCGCAACAATGTCGCCCCCAAAATATCGCGCGGTATCAATCAGATGGCTGCCGTGCGCCAGCATGAAATACTGTTCTTTATCCGCTTTGGGATCGCTGGCAGGCTTGCGCGCATGAGCACTCTTGATGGGCAGAGGTTGCACCGCATCTGTGTTGGTATAACGGTGCGTGGAGTCGCAATACCAAGCCTTGATGGCTTGCAGTTCACCCATATCCGAATCGATAAACGCTTTGGCGGCCTGTAATCCTGGATCAAAACGCTTCATGTGACCCACTTGAACGATCTTGCCGGTGGCTCTTTGTACCGCTTTGAGTTCCAGTATTTCATCAAGACTTGTAGCCAACGGCTTTTCACACAATACATGCTTGCCAGCTAGCAGTGCCTTGATGGCCGCAGGCACATGATAGGCATCGGATGTCGCAATTAGCACAGCATCCAGCGCATCGTGGGCCAGCATGTCATCGTAGTCGGTGAAGGTGCGCTGCGGTGAGTAGAATGCGCTTATGCGCTCAAGCAGATCAGTGGCCACATCGCACACGGCATACAACTGTGCGTTGCTGGCCTTCTGACAGGATTCAAGATGCGCAAATTGCGCTATTGGCCCGGCACCGAGCACACCAACGTTGAGCATTGTGCTATCTGCCATTGTTACCCGTACACACTAAATTGCATTACCGCTAGATTGATCAAACAGGATGGCCTTGTTCATATCAGCAGACAAAGTCACAGAATCCCCCGGGCCGACGTCAGCATCCGCATCCAGCCTGATCACCACTTCAGTAGACTCATTGAAGCCCAGTACGCACAGCAGATCCGGCCCTGTTGGCTCAGTGACCTCAACCTGATGAGTAAACCGCCAACCGTTCATTGTAGTGGTTTGCGGATCAGTTGATGAACTATCCACGTGATGGGGTATCTGTTCAAACCATTCAGGACGCAGTCCCAACAACACAGCCTGCCCTTCACTCAAGGCCGTGCTGTCGATGCTCAGCGGCAGCGTAATCAACGATGTTTGATTGCTGTGTGCGATCCTTAGCTGCGCATTGCCCGACGACATATCGACCACTGCCGGTATGAGGTTCATCGGTGGTGAGCCCATGAAGGTCGCCACGAAGGTGTTAGCGGGTTTGTCATAGATGGCCTTGGGTGTATCGAGCTGCTGAAGATAACCACCTTGCATGACAGCAATTCGGGTTGCCATGGTCATCGCCTCTATCTGATCATGCGTGACATAGACAATCGTCGTGCCCAGTCTCTGGTGAAGCTTCTTGATCTCTGTGCGCATCTCCACGCGCAGCTTGGCATCAAGATTGGATAATGGCTCATCGAACAAAAAAATCTTTGGATCACGCACCAGTGCTCTGCCCATGGCAACACGTTGACGCTGGCCACCCGACAACGCGCCCGGCTTTCGTTTTAGCAACGGCTCGATCTGGAGGAGTTCGGCAACCTTGGCAACAGCGATTTCCCGCTCGGCCCTGGGTACTTTGCGCATCTCCAGACCAAACGCGATGTTTTTCGCCACTGTCATGTTCGGATACAGCGCATAGGACTGAAACACCATGGCAATGTCCCTGTCAGCCGGTGGTAAATCATTAACCACCGCGCCATCGATTTCGATGGTGCCTTCGGTAACAGACTCCAATCCGGCAATCATGTTCAGCAGGGTTGATTTTCCACACCCTGAAGGTCCCACCAGCACCAGAAACTCTCCCTGAGCCACACCGATGTCGATGTTATGCAAGACCTCTGTCTTGCCATACAGCTTTCGTGCATTGTTGATGGTAAGACTGGCCACGTATTATCCTTTCACCGCGCCAGACATCAGTCCGCGCAAAAAATACCGCCCAGCGACGACGTAAACAATGATAGTAGGCAAGGCTGCAATCATGGCACCTGCCATATCCACGTTATAGGCTTTGACACCGGTGGACGTATTCACCAGATTGTTGAGGGCAACAGTTATCGGTTGATCGTTGCCCGCCGCAAACGAGACGCCAAACAGAAAGTCGTTCCAGACATTGGTAAATTGCCAGATGAGTGCAACGACAACAATGGGCCAGGATAGCGGTAAAAGAATGCGTGTAAATATTGACCAGAAACCCGCACCATCCATACGTGCAGATTTGATCAGATCATCTGGCACCGATACATAGAAATTTCTGAAAAACAGCGTGGTGAATGATACACCGTAAATAAAATGAACCAGCACAAGCCCCGGCGTACTGCCGGCAAGACCAAGAAACCCCAGCGTCATGGCCATCGGGATAAGCACTATCTGAAACGGTATGAAGCAACCAAACAGCATCAGACCAAACACCAGATTGGCCCCCGGGAACGTCCACTTGGTCAGCACATAGCCGTTCAATGCGCCAAGCGCCACAGACAGAAAGACTGCTGGCACAACAATCTTGATAGAGTTCCAGAAGTAGCCGCTCAGCCCGTCGCAATTTACCGAAATACACGCCTCACTCCAGGCAAGTCTCCATGCACCGGTGTTCAGAGACTGCGGCATGGACAGCAAATGCCCGTTGCGTATCTCAGGCATCGTCTTGAACGATGTCATGAGCATCACCAGCAACGGCATAATGAAAAATGCGGCAAGTAACAGCAATCCGCCATAGATAAACAGCCGGCCCAACAGATGCGATCGGCGTCGTTGCTTTAACCTCTGCGTAATATCTTGCGGGCTAATCGCTGCGTTCATTGCGAAGCTCGGAATACAGGTATGGCACCATGACAGCGGCAATTGCCAGCAGCATCATGACAGCGCTGGCAGCACCCAGACCCATCTGGTTTCGGGTAAAGGTGGTGGCGTACATGAATGTGGATGGCAGTTGTGTGGAAAGACCAGGGCCACCCTTGGTCAAGGCAATCACCAGGTCATAGCTTTTGATGGCTAGATGCGCCTGCACCACGAAGGCTGTGAGAAAAACCGGACGCAATGCCGGGATGATAATGCGCCAGTAGATTTTCCAGCCCGGAGCACCATCGATCTTTGCCGCTTTGATGATTTCATCATTAATGCCGCGTAGCCCTGCCAGAAACATGGCCATGGTAAAGCCTGCCACTTGCCAGACGCCGGCCAGCACCACGCAGTAGATGGCAAGCTCGGGATCGGTTATCCAGCGCAGCTCAAACGTCTCCCAACCCCATTGGCGCATCAATCGTTCAATGCCCAGACCAGGATTCAGCATCCATTGCCAGACAACACCGGTGACGATAAATGATAACGCCAGTGGATAGAGGTAGATGGTGCGCAACACCCCTTCAAATCGGATCTTCTGATCAAGCAGTATGGCCATGAACAGACCCAACACCATCGCCAACCCGATATACAGCGAACCGAAAATCAAAAAGTTGTCTACCGCTGTTTCCCATCGACTATTGCCGAACAGGCGTGGGTATTGCCGAAGCCCTACCCAGTCCCAGGTAGGGAACATTTTCGAGCGGGTAAACGAGACAACGATCGTGAAAATAATAAAGCCGTATACACCCACGGCAAGTACGAGCAGGCTGGGTGACAGCACGACGATTGGCAGCGCCGATTGCAGACGTTTTGAGAAACTCATGAGGTAGCGTCAGACACTGACCAGCCCCTCGAGGAGCTGGCCAGCGTCTTTCGTTATTGCCCGTTTCGCCAGTGATCAGAACTGAGCGTCGGCTACCGCTTCAGCCATTTTCTTGACCGCATCATCAGAAGACATGTCAGAGTTGAAATGCTCGGTAACAACATCGATATAAGCGGCCTGAATGGCAGCAGGTTGACCATGGCCATGTGCAAGAGATCCCATCAGGGTGCCTGCACTCTCTGCCGCCTTGATGTCTGCCATGGATTTTTGACCACACAGATCAAAATTGGCGTCTGACACAGTAGTGTTTGCAGGAATGGATCCTTTAGTCAGATTAAACGTTTCCTGAAAACCCGGTGCCATGATGCTGCTTGCGAGTTGCATCTGTGCCGCTTTCTTGTCCTCACCCACGTTGAACATGGCAAAGAAATCGGTGTTGAACAGAAACGAACCTTCAGTTCCCGGCACCAGTGAGCACAGGATGTCCGTGCCCGGTGTGAGTTCTGCGGCTACGATTTCACCTTTTGCCCAGTCACCCATGATCTGCATGGCGGCCTCACCCTTGAGTACCATGGCGGTGGCCAGGTTCCAGTCACGACCCGAGAAGTTTGGATCAACAAAGCCTCGCAGGGTGCGCATCTGGTCGAATACCGCTCTCATCGTATCCGATGTAATGGCTTCTTCATCAGCTTCGATAACTGCTTTCTGGTAGAAATTTGCACCACCCAGACCCAACACAACAGCTTCGAATATCGTTGCATCCTGCCACGGCTGACCACCGTGAGCCAAAGCGATCACCCCGTTGTCCTGCAACTTTTGAGCGGCTGCATTGAACTCTTCCCACGTGGATGGAGGCGCATCGATGCCGTTATCGGCAAGCACCTGCGGGTTTGACCAGACCCAGTGTGGGCGATGAATGTTGACAGGCGCTGCAACCCAGTTATCTTCGTATTTGGCGAAGGCTTTCACAGCCGTGGGCACAACATCTTCCCAGCCTTCTTTCTCAGCCATGTCGTTCAGATTGCCCAGCGAGCCTTGTTCTGCCCAGTCACGCACAGACATACCAAGCATCTGACCTGCCGTTGGCGGATCGCCTGCGGTAACCCGGGTTTTCAATGTGGTACGAGCAGCGTCTCCACCGCCACCCGCTACGGCCATGTCCTGCCAGCTGACATTCTTAGACTCGAGATCTTCCTTCAGTACCTGCACTGCGGCTGCTTCACCACCTGAGGTCCACCAATGCAGTACTTCAACTTCTTCGGTTGCCTGTGCTGACGCCGTTAAACCCAGACTGGCTGCAGCCAGCACTGACATTCTGAAATGTCTATTCAATGTCCTTCTCCTGATTGTTATCGATGCAAGCTTTCTTGTGTAGCGTTTTAGTCAGGACAACTCAACGATTGAGCTGACTAGAGCGCAGTATGGTTGTATCTACTGGACACGCGCTAGGAGGCTGTCCGAGAATAAGCTGATCGTACCGAAGGCGGCCCCCCGACGGCGCGATATTTTGGCGGGGCTGCCTCCAGCCAGATTTCCGCGTAAATCTCGGCGAATAGAATAACTATTCACCTCAATTGACACGAAAATCTGACTCAAAATCTCACACCCTCGCTCGGCCGCCTTCGGCCTCGATCGTTATTCTCGGACAGCCTCCTAGCGCTGGTTTTGTGCTGCGGCCCAAGATTAATTGCTGCACGCAAAATGAAAAATTAGTTGATACATTATTACATAACAATTAGACTCCGTGGCTTCTTATATCCAACCATCAAAGACCAGGATGATAAAAGCCGCTTTGCCCCTCACGCTGGCAACAGCAATGATAGTTGGCGTAAGTCGCGCCGATGTGCCCTCGGTTGCTGTGGATATCGCTCCGGTGCATTCATTGGTAGCAACAGTACTAGGGAAGCTTGGCGAACCGGCGCTTGTCATATCGCCAGGTGCATCGCCACACAGTTATTCGCTTAGACCTTCAGAGGCTCAAACTCTGCAAGATGCCGGAATCGTTTTCTGGGTTAGTTCAGGATTGACGCCGTGGCTTGCAGATACGATCGTTACACTGGCTCCTGATGCCACTCGGGTTGAATTGCTTGAAGTAGACGGCACTACAGAATTGGCGATGCGCGAGGATGCTTTGTTCGAAGCGCACAGGCACGAAGACGACGCTGATGAAAACCATCGTGACGACGATAACCATCACGAAAATGACGACGACCATCATGACGGCGAAGGCCATCACGAAGCTGATGCAAAACATCATGACGATGAACATCACGAACATGATGATGATGAACACAATGAACATGCGTCTGCAACCGATGATGAACATGATCACGGTGAGCACGATCCCCACGCCTGGCTCGATCCTTCAAACGCCATTGTCTGGCTGGACACTATCGCTAATGAACTGTCCAAAGCAGATCCGGCCAATGCAGATACTTACATGGCCAATGCCGCCACGGGTAAAGCCGAACTCGAGCAGTTGAAAGCTGACGTGCGCCAGATCCTGGCACCTGTGCGTGATGGCAATTTCATCGTATTCCACGATGCGTATCATTATTTCGAGAACGCGTTCGACTTCCCGGCTTCGGGCGCTATTTCTATTAGCGATGCCACCAAACCAAGCCCTTCCCGTGTTCAGCAGATTCAGAATCGCGTAGCTCAAGCTAACGTAACCTGCGTGTTGACAGAACCTCAATTCAATCCCGATTTGGTGAGCACCGTTCTGGATGGAACCAATGCGCAAACGAGTGCGATCGATCCGCTAGGCGCTCATCTTGACTTGGGCGCAGCTCTCTATCCACAACTTTTGCGTGAGCTTGCAGAGACGTTAGCTGATTGCGTTTGACCAATGAACATCGCATACAGTGTCTCAATGCCATAAACCATGTTGACACATGCAATAAGCTGGTAGAAGCCGCTACGCTATGCGCTCCAGCAAGACTAACGAGCAACGAATCACCGAGCAAGTTGGGTATCAGGGCTCGCTTTGCTGACAAACTCATGCTCAGTTGCAGCTGAATATCTATCTGCTCGGACGTACACGATGCACTGTCTGATTGCACTGACAGATCCGACACCCATCCAGCCAGTGGCCTGCACGCCTACCTTACTGGCAGCCCTCGACAAACCTGGCATGCTTAAAAATGCCCCTATCTCTTCCATCCAGGCGGATAAGAACGACGTGCTGTTCACCCTTGATAAGCCATTTGCTGCCCTGCCCGCCTTACTGACTCACAACACGACAGTTATTTCAGCGCCCGCCTCGTTTAATGAAGAACGCGAGCACATAGCTGCCATCGGCACTGGCGCTTTCGCCGTTGACAACTTTACCCCACCGCAGGGACTGACAGTAAAACGCTTTGATAACTACTGGGGCGGTAAGGCCACGCTGGAAACCGTCAGTTATCTTGCCGCAGGTCGGGCCGAAACACGGGCACTACTGGCTGAAAGTGGCGATGCTGATCTGGTCTTCACACTCGATCCCTCGGGTTTTGCACGTTTGGCAGATATCAACAGCGTAGACACCATAGCCACGCCCATTCCCCGTGTAGTCACTTTGAAAGTGAATGCAGCGCACGCCTTTCTGGATGATCCTCGTGCACGGCGTGCCTTGAGTCTGGCGGTAGATCGTAATGGAATTGCCGCTGCCATTACGCGCTTTCCCGAAGCCGGTGCCACACAGTTGTTTCCGCCGGCCTTGTCTCAGTGGCACAATCAAAGCCTTGAACCTTTGTCGCACAATGTCGAGAGCGCTAAAGCTCTGTTGGCAGAGCTCGGCTGGCAAGCTGGTGATGACGGTATTCTGGTTCGCGATGGGGAGCGCTTTTCGCTAGTTCTGCGCACTTTTCCCGACCGCCCTGAATTACCTTTGATGGCTGCAGCCCTACAAGACCAGTGGCAGGCCATTGGTGTAGAACTGGAGGTCAGCGTCAGTAGTTACTCGCAGATTCCGGCCGGTCATAACGACGGATCGTTGCACGTGGCACTCTACGCTCGCAACTATGGACTCACCCCTGACCCCATAGGCACCGTACTGCAGGATTTCGGCACAGGCGGTGGTGACTGGGGCGCCATGAATTGGAAAAACGCAGCAGTCGCCCAAGCGCTGGAAGACATAGCGGCCACCGATGACCCGGAAGTTCGCAGCAAGAGCATCGCAACCGTGGTCGAATCGATCCACAATGAACTTCCCTTGATACCGATCGTTTGGTATCAGCACACGGTTTCTGTCTCCAAAGGTTTGCAAGGTTATGTGATTGATCCGCTCGAGCGTAAATTCCGCTTGAAGGACATCTCTTGGGCTGCTGAGTGATTGGGGTGCGAGGCATCTGGTCTGCCGTAGCGGCACGAGCCTCGCAGGCTGTACTGGTATCTGTGGTAGTCGGTGTAGTGAGCTTCTCCATGATGCAAGCTCTACCGGGAGACTCCGCCTATCGCATAGCCGCTGCGCGGTACGGGTACGACATGATGGATGCGGCATCAGCAGATATCGTACGTGCAGAGCTGGGGCTGGACCAACCCAAAACCGTTCAATTGCTGACTTGGCTGGGTTCATTGGCACAACTTGATCTGGGAACGTCTGCGGTTACCGGCAACCCGGTGTCCGAAGAACTGAAGGTTCAGCTCGGTCATTCGCTACTGCTTGCCAGTGCCGGAGTTGTAGTGTCGTTATTGATTGCGATACCCGTTGGAATAGCTGCAGGACTACGTCCGGGTGGAATTGTAGATCGTCTAAGCCTGGGTGCTTCCATTATCTTGCGTGCAGTGCCAGCCTTTGCTATTGGCGTGTTACTGATGCTTGCTCTAGCCGTGCACATGAAACTTCTGCCCGTTGCAGGTTTTCAAAGTCCCAGATACCTGATATTACCAGCACTTACGCTTGGGCTGGGACTGGCGGCGGTGTCCAGTCGGGTAGTTCGGGACGCGGTCTGTGAAGCCATGTCGGCAGAATGGCGTTTGTTTTCACGGACGAAAGGGCTCTCGTCTGGACATACGCTACGGCGTCATGTTCTACGTAATGCCGCACTGCCAGTCGTTACCTATGTCGGTGTGCAACTAGCTTACGTCATCGAAGGTGTGGTCATCGTTGAGAGCATCTTTTCATGGCCAGGCATTGGTCACGCACTGGTTCACGCTATTTTCGGTCGTGATGTTGCTATGGTTCAGGGCACGGCACTCGCGTTGGGTTTGTTGTACGTTCTGCTCAATTTACTGATCGATCTTTGTTGCCATGGTATCGATCCGCGTAGGAGAGCCAACGCGTGAAACATGCTCATATCCCGAACGAAGTGCCTCAGCAAAATGGCTTGTCATTCGCCCGTGTGCTTGGCTTGTGCCTGCTTGCCGGCTTGGCAGTATGTGCTGTGATGGGTCCTGATCTGATTGGTAAGGACCCTGCAAGTCAGTCCTTGATGCACACACTGCAAGGTCCCAGTGCAGCGCACTGGTTGGGAACAGACCACTTGGGTCGCGACATGTTGGCGCGCCTGCTTTCCGGGGCGCAACTGTCATTGTCACTTGCCGCCTTGTCCGTGTTCACTGCAGCCCTGCCAGGTACCTTATTGGGCATTCTTGCCAGCTGGCGTGGTGGCTGGATCGAACGCTTGCTGACGTTATTTGCAGACGCGGTTCTCGCCTTGCCCGGTTTGCTGCTTGTATTAATGCTGGCTGCGATTTCGCCAGGTTCGTGGTGGGCGTTATACGTGGGTTTGTCACTCACATTGTGGGTGGAGTATTTTCGGTATACACGACAGCGATCTCGTGTAGTACTTTCTGAATCCAGTGTGGAGGCATCGCGACTGCTCGGCTTTGGCGTGACACACGTGATTAAACGACATCTATTGCCAGAGATTGGCCCCGGCCTGCTCACTATCGCGGCTTTTGGTGCTGCCACAGCGGTAACTGCGGTTGCAGCGCTGGGATTTGTCAGTGTTGGCATTCGACCGCCTACTGCCGAGTGGGGTGTCATGATGACGCAACTGCTGCCGTACTGGCGGGAAGCACCATTTCTTATCTTGCAACCCGTGCTTTGCCTTGTACTGACGGTGCTGGCCCTGCATTTGTCAGTTGGCATAAGAAAGCCAGCATGAGCCAATCAACCATTGCCGTGGACGCGCTAACCATTCACTCTGGCGCAAACCAACTGCTAGGCCCAATAAGCTTCACACTTCCAGCAGGTAGAGCATTGATTATCATGGGTGAGACGGGAGCAGGTAAAAGCTTGCTTGGGCAGGCAATACTCGGTACTTTGCCAGAGGGTTTACGTGCAAGCGGGGTTATTCACCTTAACAGTCAGCGTATAGACCATCTCAGCTCTCAAGAACGTTCCAGGTTCTGGGGGCGGGAAGTCGCTATTTTGCCGCAGGAACCCTGGCGGGCGCTCGATCCCTTGATGCAAGCTTCCATGCAGGTTTACGAATCGCATCGCTTTGTTGCAGGCCTGAATAACCGTGCAGCATTGACAGCTACCCACGATGACTTCAGCACACTGGATCTCAAAGGCGCTGAACAACGTTTGCCCGGAGCATTGTCGGGAGGTATGGCCCAGCGCGTGGCTTTTGCTGCCGCCACTGCCGCAAATGCCTCTGTGCTAATTGCTGACGAACCCACCAAGGGACTTGATTCCGTACGCAGTAACAAAGTCATCAGCTTGCTTGCTGAGCTGCCGGATCGAGGTGGAGCCGTTGTTGCCATAACCCACGAGGCAACAGTCGCAAAACGACTGGGAGGCGACATACTGGTGTTGAAATCGGGCAAGCTTGTCGAAAGCGGTTCCACCAAAGAAGTACTGTCCAATCCCTGTGCTGCCTATACACGACAATTGCTGGATGCTGAACCGCAAGCATGGCCCAAGCGACCAGCGGCTGGATATGGGGAGCTTCTACTTCGTGCCGAAGAGCTGTGCATCTGGCGGGGTGAGCAGTGTTTGCTTGAAGGCTTCAACCTGGAACTACATGCCAATGAGCGCATTGCTATCAGTGGACCCAGTGGCGTAGGCAAGACATCATTGCTGGATGTTCTGGCTGGCATCAGAAAACCGGAACAAGGGCAAGTCATACGAATGAACTCCCTGGCTCACACCGGTATCCAAAAGCTCTATCAGGACCCACCGGCAGCATTCCCAAACAAGGTGTCGTTGGGCAAAAGTCTGCGCGACGTCGCACGTTTGCATGGCGTCGACTGGTCAACGGTGTCTGGTTTTCTATCTGAGCTTGGCATCCAGCACTCGCTGTTGGAGCGACGCCCGTACGCTGTTTCGGGTGGTGAGCTGCAGAGGATATCCATTGCTCGCGCCCTAACAGCCAAACCATCCGTTCTGTTAGCCGACGAGCCCACCTCACGTCTCGATCCCATTACTCAGCGCGAAACACTGGCGATGATTGCAGATATTGCCACTGAGCGTGGTATTGCCGTGGTACTGGTAACACATGACTTGCACATTGCAGAACGATGGGCCGATAGCCATCATCGGTTGGAGTCATAGCACCTTTTAAAACGGTTACTTCTTTTTCTGATTTTTTTAGTTGTACTTTTCAAAGCGGGATTTCGCAAACACATTTCATGTGGCGATAATCGAGCGCTTCCAGTGACACAAATACAGGCGACGGTGAAACGCCGGGAACTTCACCAATTCTTCAAATAACACCAATGGCAACACCCAGATCACAGGCACATCGAAGTAGTACACGGCCAGCGCCGTTGCAGGTGCTTGTAAACCAGAAACACGACCTGCACCACTACTGCAATGACGCTACCGATCGCAGCGCCTTTAGCACCAAAGGCTGGCAATCCCAAGTACCCGTATATCAGAATGACACTACAGATGACATTAACCGGCAGTGCAAGGCAAAAGCTGTACATAGGAAGCTTGGTTTGCCCGCATCCATTAAAGTAGCTCGACAGGCATTGGCCAACAGCCTTGCCCAATATTACCAGTGAAAACACGGCCAGGTAGTCCATCGCAAAGACTGCAACATCAGGTGTAGGTGCCATCGCCCCTATTAACGGTGCGCCGCCAAATATTCACAGTGTCAGCGAACACGAAGTCATCGTGTTGATCTCAATACGCACGTCAAGGCCATCCTCGGTGCTTGTCTCAGGTTTTTGACGGCAGGATTCCAACTCGGGCAGCCTCCATCGCTGCGCCAACGATGCCTGCCTCATTGCGCAGTGTGGCTGGAACGATATGCGTATCCAGCGAAAGATACTCCATGAACTTTTTGTTTTTCTTGCTGACGCCACCGCCTAAAATGATGAGGTCGGGAGAGAAGATGAACTCAAGATGTTCCAGGTAGTGATCGAGTCTTTTTCCCCACTTTTTCCAGTGCAAGTCTTCGTCCTTCCGTATACGATCGGATACCCAGTTTTCAGCCTCTTGGCCGTTTTCGAGAAACAGGTGCCCGAATTCGGTATTCGGAACAAGCTCGCCGTTCAAAAAGACAGCGCTACCGATCCCTGTGCCCAACGTCAGCACGATAATGACGCCCGATTGGTCTTTGCCTGCACCGAACATGATCTCGGCGCGCCCGGCAGCATCAGCGTCATTCAGCATGTGGACGCTGCACCCTGTCGCTTTGGTCAGAAGCGCGTCAGCGTCCGTTCCGACCCATGCCTTGTCCACATTGGCTGCAGAGAGCGGGACACCGTTCTTGATGATAGCTGGGAAAGTACAACCGACGATGCCATGGTAGTCGAAATACCGGACAACCTCGCGCACCGTGTTCGCAACCGCTTTGGGCGTGGAAGGCTGAGGGGTGTCGAGGCGGTATCGGTCCGATACAAGTTCACCAGTCGCAGGATTGACAAGCGCGCCCTTTATCCCTGAACCCCCGATATCGATTCCGAGCAGTGAGTCGGGGACATTCTTTGTTTTTGCCATTAACGTTTGTGTACTGAAAGCAACAGCTGCATCTTACCAATTTCACTGGCCTCTGCCCAAGTATGTACTTCAGTGGCGAAGCGTTTCAGTTGAGACGTAACCTGATTACCTGAAAAACAGCCGTCAGGCCTTAAAACTCATCTCACGTTCTCTTTGACTCGTGATGCTGGTTTGATTGTCACGAGAATGTGAGTGGACCTTATGAACGGTGTTTTATCACGGGTGGATCAAACGCTTTCAAACTAGGTGGTTCTCCATTAAAACGCTCTATCTCAACCAGACAGGTGTGTGCTGCTGGCCCCTCCCCAGGCTTGATGTTCCTTGATCCCGTGTCCTCCACGAAACCTTCCTTGCTGCGTAAATGTGGATTTGCATCCGGCCCATCTTGGAGCCAGCTCTCACGCACCATGGGCGCTGTGATGCGGCTTGGCGCATTCAACGGATCAACAATGCCACGGCCTATGAGAGATGGGTTTGGATCCTCTTCAAATGGCAGCATGTCGGTGAGCTTCCCACAACGCAACACGTACACCGTTTTCGCTGCGACGTAGTGCTACGGCTCCTCCTATGCCCTGTGCACCGCCAGTAACAATAGCAGCCTGATCTTTGAAGCTCATGTAGTTTTCTCTGCGATAAGGCGTGTAAGTTGATTGCCTTACTTTGGGGTTAGCGGCTTGGTTATTGGCGGACTCTAATACATTACAGCGCTCGTGGCGTAAGACTGACCCAAGGCTTTCAGCACAACCTAATTTTGTTTACCAAGCGATGTTGCCAGCGTCAACTATTTATGAATCGCACAATACTATTTCTGAAAATATTGAGTGATGCCATGAAATGCAAACGTCATATCGGCGCCCGACTGCCAAACTCTGTTGGCGGACGAGGTCCTTTTTCAAAGGCTTTGAGCTTATTTAGCTCCTGGGCCAGCTCGTATAGCTTTCGGGTCAATCGAAGCGCCTCTTCACGTTTTGCATCATCCGTGAACCGATAGCAAGGCGGAGCTTCATTGCTGGAAAAATACGCAGCCAGATCACTTTCGTCAAATTCAATATCACCAAGCGACTTTCCAAACTTCTCGATGGCTTCAGTAAGACCCTCCATGCCAGATCGAAATCGAGCCCACTTGTGGCCGTGCCACGACATCTCATCAGTATCTTCCAGCGATGCGTAACGTGTTGCCAACTGATTGCCTGCCTCCCTGCCTAGTGCCGTCAATTTTTGCACTTTGTCCTCTTTCATCTGTAAATTCAGACCACCCTCTCCTGGTCCCAGCCATACCTCGGCAACCCGGTCACGAAACCCCGGTAAACGCAGAAAAGCATTGTCATGCCAGTTCTGGGCGCTTCTAAAAATGGAAAATACAAACGCAAAGAACGAACCTTGCGCATTCTTGCCATTAACCAGTGTTGTCCAGATATCAACCACACCTTTCTTCCTGTCAGGATTCATATAAACATATTGATTATCATGTCCCTCTTTACCGATGAGATCGATACGCAACGGATTGCCATTGTCATCAGTTCCCTTGAAATTAATCGCAAGCGTCGGCCATCGAGGATAGATAGAATCAAAACGGTGAACGGGGAAATTACTCGTGATTCCACCATCGCTGAACATGACACGTTCCAAAGGCTGACCTTCCTTGTTCTCATTAAGCGCATACAAAGGGATGGCAGTAAAGAGCAATGGAAAACTCAGGCTCATTCTTGCCGCAACAATTATTGGTAAGTCAAGAGTAGGCAGAGGAAGCTTTCCATCGGCAGCAAGTCGTCTAATTCTGGGTGACTCGGATTCAATAGTTTGAGCCGACTTAACCAATTGTTCCATGACAGAAGCCGGAAACAGCTTTCTCCACTGTTCGACATCAAATGCCAACTCATGGCTATTCAATGGGAATTCAAAGGGACGTCCAAATGTCAGGCTGGTTGTTACTGCACGCAAATCAATTGACCGAGCATCATCACCAAACAGGTGATCACATCCTTTTGGCAATGGGGCTTCATGCAAATCTCTAAACGTCAAGTGCTTGCCTGGCTCAAGGCCGGATACCTGATCAACAAGATCACTCAACCATTGTGTTAACGCAGACTCCGAGCCCTTGTTGTCGTTTGCCATTCCCGAACAAACTCCGAAGTTGTTTGCGATAATCGGTGCGATGAACTTATTGCGGCGACGTTTTGTCAGTAGCTTCCAGACAAGTGTGATCATGAGTCGCACCTGTGCCCATGTGCTGGCATCACCTTGCAAAAATGGCATTGCAAGATTGAAATGCTCTTTTGTGGATCCGTCAGGTTGAAACAAGGACAAAAGCCGACCATCTCGGGACATGTCATCACTGACTTGTTGAAGTAACTCAAATCCTTGAGAGCTTTGAGTTCGACGCCGTCGGTATTCGGCAGCTGCAGCCACAACGGCTGCAATGGCTCCAGCTGATGTACCACCGATACCGACAAGATGAAATTTTTTCGATATCTCCTGTATGGCACTTGGATAGACAATGCCACTTGTCACCCCTCCCTTCATGACAAGGTCACAGCAACGAGTGATCGGTTTATCCATAACTACTCTCTGAAGGTATCACGAAATCACTGGTCATATAGCTAGCGGGCAACGACACTTGTTCGATTAGCATCTGGCGCCATCGCTAGCAGTAATCCGGATAGAGCTTAATGTTGTTGGTTTGGTGATACATTAGAAGGCTTTGGTCAATAGTTGAATCCTGTATTCATATTAGGGAATCACATGTAGATTGTGATAGTAGGAAGATTGTGAAGGTCGGAAGATTGTCATACCCAGAATCCATTCCCTGCTGAATCTGACTGTTTTTCTCCACAGAGGCAGCGTTGAGCAACAATTAACGATAGCGATCAAGATGATCTTGCAACGCAAACCATTTGACTGCCATGTTCACACCGGGTCGATGAAAACGATGCATGGCAAAGGTTTTCGGACTCGTCAGTGGAAAGCCTGTATTGTGTGGATCTCCCATGACGGCATAGCGTGCAAGCTCACGTCCCATCATCGTGCCCATCCCTACGCCACGCCCGTTAAAGCCCATGCCTGCAATCAGTCCGGGCGCCACTTCATACATAAACGGCAGGCCTGATTTTGTCATGGCCAGACGCCCACCCCAGTGGTAGTCCCACTGGATGTCTTCGAGCTGGGGAAACACCTTGAGTGCACGCTGCTTGACGGCATCAAAATCATTCATCCGGAAGCCGTCACGCATAGGTCCATGATCACCAACACACAATCTGCCATCGCGGTCATAACGCATGTATAGAATAAGGCGCCGTTTATCCACAAACGTGACCTCATTAGGCAATATAGATTTGCGCAAGTTATCTGACAAGGGCGCTGTTGCCGCAAGCACACTTCGCACGGGCACCACTTTCGACGACAAACCTTTTAGCGGACCCATATTTTGCGGCTGTGTATAACCATTGGTACAGATCAACACCTTTTCTGCGTTGAGCTCCCCGGTGCTTGTTGAGAGCCGCCACTGATTGCCGATCTGGTTGATACCTGTAACAGCGCTACTGTGATGAATCCTGGCGCCATGCGTCATAGCTATACGCGCCAACTCTCTAGTATAGGCCAGTGGCTGTACAGACCCTGCTGATGCACAGAACAGCCCGCCCGCGTAGCCTTGAGCGCCACTGATGTCGGTCAGCTCGTTTGCGTCGAGCACACTCAGCATGTTGCGATGCGTATTGTAGTCATCAGCTACGGCATGCTGGGTACGCCAGATAGTGTCATTCGCTGCGGCTTGTACCCAACCGTTCTGCACAGCGTCGCATTGCAGGGCGTGTTTGCGGATAAGTTCGAACACGGTTTGAGGTGTATCGAGTACCAACTCTATCAAGCGCAGGCCCTGTTCCGGACCAAAACGATTTAACAGTTCAGCAGGTCCTGCGTTGAGACCCAGATTGACCTGTCCCCCAGCTCTGCCTGACGCGCCAAAGCCTATGCCTGCTGCATCAAGCACTGTTACGGATACGCCACGTACGGCAAGCTCCAGAGCAGCATTGAGCCCTGTCAGTCCTGCGCCTACAATGGCCACATCCGTATCGACCGATCCAGTGAAACGTGTCGTGTATGGCGCTTGAGGCGCGGTTGCCATCCACAACGCATCGCGAGAGCCATCAATCGGGAATTTACTGTGCATAGGGTGAGTATCCATAGTGTTCAGTGGCTAAGAAACCCGCCAGACTGACGCGACCACAGTGACGCATACAATTGCCCATTGCGCACAAGCTCGTCATGCGACCCAGTCTCCACAATACGCCCGGCATCTATGACAACAAGCCTGTCCATCGCGGCAATTGTTGAAAGCCTGTGTGCAATGGCAATGACGGTCTTTCCTACCATCAAATCCTGCAGGCTGGTCTGAATTGCCGCCTCCACTTCCGAGTCCAGTGCCGAGGTGGCTTCAGCCAGCACCAGAATCGGGGCATCTTTCAAAAGCACCCTGGCAATTGCGATTCGTTGACGCTGACCACCAGAGAGTTTGACACCA
>CAYGSW010000080.1:0-21876 GCA_964352535.1 uncultured Granulosicoccaceae bacterium
GTAAATACTAGGATTACTGCTGAAATCAGAACGTGAAGTTCAGCTTGTGTTCGGATCGATTACGTTGAATCCAAAAGCGTCGCATGGCAACTCATTGGATATTGCGTTTCGGTATTGGTGCAGTAGAAATTTAAATTCGGACTCTACAGACGTGCTCTGCTCCAATAAGCGAGTAAAAGTTGAATTACTCAACACCAGAGCCAGCAGGATCTGATCGTAGAATTGTAGCCGAACCGAACTGATTGCCAGCCAGTTTGACCGGCTGAAATCAGCCGATTGTGGAAATTCAGCAATCTTCCGACACGAGTCAGACTGATCGGCTATCTTAGAGCGCTAAGGCTAAGCTCGAATGGTGACTACAGAGCGAGCGTCGGTCACATCTTATATTATAAAAACCAGCGCCATCTACCCAGTCCGTACCGAAACAAAAAAATGGGCGACGACGCCAATACGACCCGAATCGAGCAGCTGTGTGCTAGAACTCTACAACTGCCGAGACTAAGCTCCCTAATATTCAAAACCGTGTATTCGTTCCTGAAAATTATTTATCTCTTCGCGTGTGATCAGTTTGTAATCTCTAAACATAAGCGGAATATATTCCGATTTACTTGTATTTCGGAATATATTCCGATATTGTTAATTTGATGCTTTATCAATATCGCGTGTCTTTAAGGAGCGTCTCATGAACGGATTACATTTTTTTCTGGCTGGTCTGCCTCCGGTTGTTACAGTGACAATTCTGATGGGTTGCACGAATAGCTTTAGTGCTCAGCCCAGCGAACCGGTGCTCACCAATGGCGTCGTACCAACCGAAAACGGTATATCATTGAGCGGCACACCCATCTCTCAGCAATCCGAAGCTGTCACCATCGATGGAGATCCTGATAGCGTCAAATCGATTCAGGACAGTAAGCGGCCCACTATCGATTACCGTGACGGCGTTATCCAGTCGATCCGCTATGACGGAGACGTGAAAGGACCGATCGATATGATGGTACTGGACGGCTCACTTAGAGTATTGGGGCAAACGTTGCACCTCTTCCCGGGCACAGTCGTCGTTAATTCGTTCCCTGATGCAATCACGAGCCGTGATGTAATAGAGGTCAGTGGTTTGCATGATTCGGACGGTGTGCTGGCAGCCAGTCGAATTGAGCTCAAACAATCAAACACCAAACCCTTGTTTGTTCAAAGTTATGTTTGCGACTTTAACTGCACGCTGCAAATGTACGGCATCGGCAATTTGACAAAGGATTACAAGAAAGCTCGTATTGATGACATGAACGTATCTACTCTGATAGATGGATTGCACGTAAATGGATTACGCGTTGAAATCAAGGATGAATCCCCAGGCTATGAGCCTTGGTCTCTGTATCTACAGGCCATGAATATCGAAAACCATGACCCAGCCGTGCACTACCCACCGACGCTGTCTACCGACGCCGGAATGTCTGGTGATTATTTGAACAGTCTGTCGCTAGTTGACTCATCGCCTAATGAACTTGACTTAACAGGTCACACGGAGGTTGAAATCGATGGAATCGTCACCGGATTCGACACAGCAGCGGGTACGCTGAATGTCGAAGGCATTGAAATATTGACATCACACGAGACTGAATACCAAGATGACAACGAGCGGTACGTTACCCAAGAGGCTTTTTTTAGCAAGTTGCGGCAAGGTGTGTCTGTGGTCAAGGTAATATGGCGCCCGCTTACCGGATATGATCAACCCCCTCGCAAATTGGAACTCGAATCCTGATAGATTCGTCTGAAGATAATGGATTCTGAGCCTACCCCGCACAATGCCATGCAGCAGGCCCTGTACCGTATCCTCAAGGCGTTGGCCAAGGTTGCGCTACATTATGGCATTTCTGCTGGCGCTATGAGTGAGCTGGTGCGTAGGGCTTATGTTGACGCTGCCGAAGAGTTCATACTGCAAGAAGGTAAAAAACCGCTCTCCTCACGTCTGTGCGCATTGACCGGGCTTTATCGCAAGGAGATCGTCAGAGTCAAAGCGCTGCCACCCATCGACGGTACCGTGTTGGACGATCGTTACAATCGATCGGCGCGCGTGGTGACTGGTTGGATGCGTGACACTGATTTTCTTACCAAGCGCGGCAAACCTGCCGTCTTGACTATGGAAGGTTCCAGCGGCTTCCACGCTTTGGTTAAGCGCTATAGCGGTGACATGACCTCGCGTGCCATGCTTGAAGAACTTCAACGACTGCAGGTGATAGAGATCACGAGTCAAAACCGAGTACGATTGAGCGAACGAGCCTATGTTCCATCCGTCAGCGATCTGGACACCATTCAGATTCTGGGTACAGACACCACCGATTTGATCGAGACGATCCGTCACAACCGTGGCAAGAAACCAGCACAGCGACTGTATCAGCGCAAAGTGTCATACGCTCATATCCCTGAAAAACACGTTGAATCCTTTCGCCAAATGGCTGCGGCCGAAAGCCAGGCTTTGCTAGAGCGCCTTGATCGTTGGCTTGCGCGTCGCGACACGGAACCGCGTTCCGCTGGCAAGGCAGGTGCTCGGTTGGGTCTGGGCATCTACCAGTTCAGCGAAGATCACCCGGCAGCACAACCCAGTCCAATGGATAGAATACAAGGATCGACGCGCAAAGACGATGAAAATCAGGCTTGACACCCTTCGTCTGCGACTGAGCAGCGTACTACTCTGCGCGGCTCTGCTGCATGCCTGCGGCGGCGGTGGAGACGGCGGTGGTATCGGCGGCAGCGGTATTACACCCATCATCAACGCCGACCTGTCCTACGGCACTATCACAGGCTTCGGCAGCATCCTTATCAACGGTCAGCGCTACACCACGGATGAAAGTGACTTTGTCATCAATGGGGTAACCGGTAGCCAGTCAGACCTGGCTCTCGGCATGCTGGTCAGTGCCGATGTTGACTTTGATCAGATGAGTGCATCTAGGGTCCGCTATGAGCCGTCAGTACTCGGGCCTGTCACCTCATTCGATCCAGCAACCAACCGTATACTGGTGCTTGGGCAGACCATCATCATCACTGCAGATACCGTGCTCGATGGTTTGACGGTAACAGAGTTAAACCCAGGTAAATTCATTCAACTCACGGGCAACCGTGATGCCACAGGTGCACTACGGTCTACCTGGATTGCAAGCTCACCGGTGACGAGTCAGGTGCAGATCACAGGAAATCTATCGAATCTGCAGAGCGACGAAGGCAAGTTTTTTATCAGTCAGCTCTCGGTTGATTACAACGTTGCTGACTTGTCGCGCCTGGACGTTGATCTAACCAACGGTTTGTCGATCATCGTGTCGGCACCAACGTCCAGTCTGAATACGTCAGCATCCACGCTTACGGCAGCTACCGTTGAGTTGGCAGAACTTGCACAACTGGAATCCGGCCAGCGCATCGAAATCGAAAGCATCGTCAGCGACGCACTTACCGACAATCGTTTCTCACTCGATGGTCGCACCGTGTTGACTGACAGCAATACCGGCTTTCAAGTGGACGGTGGTGCCCCTGTCACGGCAGCGGCAGTCAATCTCAATACACGCGTCAAGGTCGAAGGCTCAGTAGATGCCAGCGGAGCCATCCAGGCTACTCTTATCATCGTGATTCCCAGCGACGAAAGTCGTCTGACTGGCCGCATTGAAAGTGTGGATGCTGGCAATCAGACGCTGCGTATTTTGGGCATCGATGTCGGTACAACCGCACGGACTCGCTACGACGACGATGAAAGCGGCTCTGGAGCGGCCGATTTCACATCGCTCGGTGTTGGCAGCTACGTGCGCATTGATGCCTCCTTTATTGATAATTCGCTGATAGCAACGCGAGTCAGAATCGAAGAACCAGATGAAGAAGCCAGCCTGCGTGGACCGGTGACGAGACTGGACGTCGATACATCGGTGCTTGAAGTACTCGGTGTACCACTAATTGACAATGGCGATACTGACTATGAAAACCTTGCAGGGCAGGAAATAGATCGCACCATTTTTTTAGACAGTCTGCGAATCGGCAATCTGGTAGAAGCCAGTTGGGAGGAATTCCAGTCAACTGCGCTGCCGCCCGATGAAGTGGAGATTGAGGATTGAAAAGCTGTCAATTTTTTACATATTATGCTCAAAACGCGATAGGACATTAGACACGGCATAGACGCCCATCACCCTTAAATTGTGCGAGGCTTTTTAGCAAGCGTCTGTATTCTGGTGACATTCATGTCAGCAAAGGCAAGGATATAGAGTGAAGCTGTCAGGCCAACGAGAATAAGCAGTAGCGCCCACTCCAAGCAGGCACCCATTAACACTGTAGGCCATACCCCCTGCAGCCCGAAGCAATCTGGAATTGACTAATTAATA
This sequence comes from uncultured Granulosicoccaceae bacterium, assembly GCA_964352535.1. Lineage (GTDB taxonomy): Bacteria > Pseudomonadota > Gammaproteobacteria > Granulosicoccales > Granulosicoccaceae > Granulosicoccus. The sequence continues at coordinate 4,353 of CAYGSW010000080.1, forward strand.
GGCTGCACGTTGAGGTCTCGTGCGAGTTGAATAAATTGCGATTTAGTTAGATAAATCTGATGTTTCGTAAAAGGGACCTATGGCCCATTGAATACAAGACGATGGTCTCTGTTTACAGCGAAGCGGGATGCCTAAACTGCATAGAAGCTGCAAAACTGAAACTACCGTAATGTCAGATCAGACGAAACGCGCACTCATCTACTCACATGATACGTTTGGACTAGGCAATATTCGTAGAATGGTGTCTGTAGCTGAATCCATGGTGGCGGCCGATAAGTCAATGAATGTGCTGATCGCCACGGGGTCCCCTATGCTGCATGCGTTCCGCCTGAGTGAACGAATAGACTACATCAAACTGCCATGCCTGCGTCGTGATGTCACGGGCTCCTACTCTGTAAAATCTTTAAATAGTAGCTGGGATGAGGTAATAGCAATGCGATCGCGCTTGCTATTGAACGTTGTCGAGTATTTTAATCCGAACATAATTATTGTTGACAAAAAGCCGCTTGGCGTCGCCAACGAGTTGAAACTCGCGCTGGACCATGTACAGTCATTCAATCAAAGACCGCATCTTTATCTTATATTGCGCGACATACTGGACTCGCCGGAAAAAACCATACCTGTCTGGGATAAAAATCGTTACCACTCCGCAATTGATCGCTACTACGACAGGATACTCGTTGTAGGACAGCGTGATCTATTTGATCTGCGCCGATCCTATGAGTTTCCAAAGTCGACCTGCGACAAGATGATTTACTGCGGATTTCTGAACAAGTCTTTTACACCACCTGATGCGCTGCGCAGTAAAACAGGTAAACCGACGCTTCTGGTGACGGTCGGTGGTGGCGAGGACGGACAGTCAATCATTGCCACCGCCATCGATGCGATCAAGTCACTTTCGCGCCCTAGAGCTTTTCGCACACAGATCGTGCTGGGACCGGAGATGGCTCCAAAAGACAGGACAGCCTTCCTCGAACAACAAGACGAGGATCTTGAATGCTTCTCCTTTGTTAGCAACCTTCCAGCAATGATGCAATCTGCGGCACTGGTTATATCAATGGCGGGCTATAACACCGTTTGTGAACTGCTATCATTGCGTAAGCAAGCGATTCTAATTCCAAGAGAGACCCCCGTAATAGAACAACTCTTACGTGCAAGGTGTCTATCTGCTCGTGGCATATTCGATTGTATGGAACATAAGGAAATGAATAGCGCTACGCTTTTAAGACTAATAAAGCAAAGACTTGAACCTGATCCGTCCAAAGTCGTGGATAGCCGCAACGAAGATAAATTCAGACAAATTCGACTCAATGGGTTAGACGTTATCAATAAAATACTTATTCAGGATACTGAGAAATATCGCCATCATCGTTTAGACAGACAATCTGAGGCACGCAAGATTTCAGCACTATGACATCTGTAGACGTCACCTTCTGCGTTACTTCAAAGAGTGGCCTCGGTCACCTTGCTCGAATCCATCATATTGCACACGCCATGCGAGATGACGCTGATTTCGGAACACTGTCTCTCCTAACAAACGCCGAGTTCCCATCCGATGTATTCCACGGTCATCAAAAAGGTATGAATGTATTCAATGAGGTGAGAATTTCTGAAAAATCACACTTTACTAGCACGTTGGCCGAACTTCAGGCTCACATCGTGGTCATTGACACGGCGGTAGTACCTGAGGTAGATCAGATCACGGTTCCTAAAGTTCTGGTCATGCGCGAGACAAGGAAAGAGAAGTTGCCCCTCTTTGCCCCAACATCTGGGAAAGGTTGGGACTTGATTATTGTTCCGAATCCGCCGGATCATTGGTCGCCGGACAGGCAACTGCTTCCGGCCCACAGTATCCGGCACGTTGGTTGGATTTACGACGATTCCGCTGTTAAACCTGAATGCAGTAAGGGAGATGTACAGCGAAGAATACTTTTATGCGCCGGTGGTGGTGGGAATTCTGAGTGGTTGGAATGGGAAACGCGACTCCAGCAGTTAATCAGCAATGTGTCGATAGAACTCGAATGTCGACTGCACGTTACTCAGTTGTTGGGACCCAGGGCATCTGCAAGCGCCCGCTTTGACTGGTGCGATGAGGCCATCAGCAGCATTGCCGGTCTGGCCTCACACATGGAGCACTATGATCTGATCATCACTGCGGCCGGCTACAACACCGTACTTGAACTCGCCCGATGTACTTCACCCGCCTTGTTAATCGCTTTAAATCGGACGTTCGATGATCAGTACTCGCGAGCTGAACAATGGGCGGCAAAACTGGGACACCTGTTTGATCCCGAGGACATTCCACGTGCGACAGCATGGTGCGCCGAGGTACTGGATGGCAGAGGACGGCGAAATAGAGTGCAATTGGGTGCTTCTGGCGCAGCCAGCGCCGCTGCGTTAGTCAGACAAGTTACTCAAAAATCTCTCGCAGACCTATGTTGAGCAATCATCCAAATCTTCGCCGCTATCGCAATAGCGTACGTAAAGATATGCACGCAGTACCTTTGCATGAGGCACAGCGCATTCACAAAATACATCACACTTTGGCCAATGCCGGGGTGCCAGTACCGAAAACTTTGCTGGATATCTCCACGCGCGCACTCTGCATGCCCTATCTCTGCGACACAACCGCCTACCAGTTTCTGACGCAAAACAGCTGTAGTACAAGTAAAACGGCACGCTGGTCCATTTTATTCAATTCTGAAATCAGTCCACTCATACCACTCGTTAAATTATACGCAGTACCCGCTAATAACGCATCAGTCTCATTCTCACAGCCTTGGAAGTCCGTTCAAAACAGACTTGTGCGCATCAGCAGTCAACGCGATGAGTATGATACCAACCAGTATCCTGTTCCACTTTCGAGGCTCCAAGCCTGCTACTCAAAACTTAGTGAATCTGAGATAAGATACGACTGCCTGCAATCGGAGAAGCATTACCTTGTGCATGGCGATTTTCATCTCAAACAGGTGTTGATTGATCAGAAAAAAAACTTTGCCTGGTTGATCGATCTGGACGATGTTTGCGTAGGGCATATCGAACAGGACATTGGCAATATGCTTGCGCATTTACTGACCTCCGAGGAGTTTTGGCAGAGCTCACTGGAAGATCACCACGGCTGGCTCACAGAAATAGTCGTTGCATCGCTTAATCAGCTTTGTGATATGGAATTGAACAAGCAGCGGTTAGCGTTTTATACCGCGTTAGCGCTATTGCGCCGAGCATTAAAATTTGTTTCAGATGAAAGGTACATGCGTCATCGCAGCATGTTGACTGATAGCTACTTCGATTTTGTCGAAAAACTCACCCAGAATTCCGACAACCTATCAATCAATAGTCGAGGCGATCTACTGATACTGAGGCGAATGTAAATTTCAGAATGGTGTGTGCAACCACGTTATCCACTGGCGATACACGCATTCATGTTTGTGCCTGCATTGTTCGAGCTGCCAGTCCGTAAAAAATTAAAGTGTCAGTATTGACCCCGTTTCCGGGCGATAAAAACGCGAGCGACACGCAGCTTCAAAATCCAGCCCGTTTATTTGGCCCCAGATCATGCGATTTATCCAGAAATGCCCAACAACGGCAATCGCACCATGCGAATCGGTGCCATGCATTGAAAGTCGATCAATTACTTTGCCAGCGCGATTCCAGACATCCATCAACGATTCACCGTTGGGCACCGGTGCATAGGCATGCGTCTTGCGCAGGGTAAGCCCGAGCGTCTGCTTCGAACGTCCTTCGTAGTCCCCGAAATCAAACTCCATCAACAACGGTTCAAGGACGGGGTTTAATTCACGCACTAGCGCAAGTGGCCGTGCCGTATCAACGGCACGAGAGAGCGGACTACAGAGTATAAGACTGATCGGCTGATTGGCCAGGTGCTGAACGATTATGTGTGCTTGTGATCTCCCATGGCTATTAAGTGCTACATCGCTACGCCCCGCGTAGCTCTTGCGACTACTGACCGTCTCACCATGACGGATCAGAAACAAGGTCACGAGTGGCGACCGCCTATTTGAGTATAAAGCGCCTCTATCTGGCTGGCAGTACTTGTCCAATCGAACTGACTGGCTTGTCGTTGACCCGCAATGCGCATGGCGTCGCGTCGCGAAGGATCAGCTATCAGAGTACGGATCGCCGCTGCCAGTGCACCAACATTTTCCGGAGGCACAAGCTCGCCCGCGTGCCCCACTACGCAAGGGATGCCACCCACGTGACTGGCCAATACAGGCACGCCAGCAGCCATGCCCTCGGCTACTGCCAGACCAAAGCCTTCCCACCGGGAAGGTGCGACCAGAAGGTCTAGTGCACTCAGCACATCGGCAACGTTATCGCAGTGCCCGGTAAATTGTATCTGATCAGCATGCCCCATGCCTGCAATATATTGCTCCATATACGTCAATAATGCAGTATCCTCAATGTCGCCAATAATAAAAAATCTGCAGTTGGGAAACTGTGGAATGACCTGACAAGCCGCTTCCACAAACGTATCAATACCCTTCTGATGGCATACCCGCCCTATCAGACCGACTGCAAACTCGTTCTGCACCGCGCCTAGCACGGCGCATCCTGAGCTTCGGCTGCCACCGGTGACTCTGTCAAAATCAATACCGTTGTTCACCACCTTGCATCGCAGGCCTGTGTATTCGGCAACATGCTCAGCGACGGCTTCGGAAACCGCCACCCCAGCATCAGTCACACCGGTCAGACGCTGCTCCAATAACAACGCATCACCATGCCATTTGTCGGTGTATTCGTTATGGTAGTGAGCCACTATGCGCAAACCTTCAGGCTTTAGCACCGCGCCCGCCATACGGCCATAAAGATTGGGTCGATACGAATGGCAGTGCAGTATGTCTATACAGTGTTTTTCAAGGAACGCTACCATCTGTGTCATAGCGGTTGCCCTACTGGACGACGCTGCGGTGCGTCTAGGAATGTCGATATCGTCAAACAGGTCAGGTCCTGAACCTCCTTTGAGATAGAAAACATGTGATGAAATGCGCGTAGGATCAAAGTGGCGCACCAGCGCGTGGGCAACACGAGGAACACCACCTTTACCGGGCGAATTCAATACATGAGCGACTCGCAACATCAACCAAGCCGCCTCAGTATTCCGTGTATTCTTGACGCCATCTCTGGCGTGGGTCTCTGTGCGTAGAATTTCGCAAGGCGTAGCGCAACTACATCCAGGCACCACTGAAAACCAGGACCTGCCGCTTGACTGACAACCACCGCAGCAGAGGTAACAAGGTTAAGTGGTAATTGCCCCTCCATCTCCGCCTGCCACAAGCGTCCATAAAGTTGGGCCAGATCATAATCAGGCGGACCGATCGAAACGCTCTCAGTGTCAATCATGATGGTCTTGTCATCGTTTACAAAAAGATGTTCAAGCTTTATGTCACCATGAATCTGCGCAAGCTTGAGTCGTGGTTCGTGTGCTTGTATCCGATCAACGAAACGGCTGACGACAGCATTACAGGCAGGAGCAGTCACAGCAACAAAGGCTGCGCTCTGCACAGCGCGATAGCGCAACACTTGCGGTGTCAATCGCCGCTCGGCAACCAGTGGCAATCGCCAGAACAGCCGAAGCGCATCAATGGCCTGGTGCATGGCGTCAAGGTTGGCCGTAGTCTGGAGCATCTGGTCAAGCGGTAATCCCGGCGCTGCAGCATAAATGACAGCGGCGTGTGCCTGATCCAGGCCAATCATCGGCACAACGGATACCGGGCCATCTTTGAGCAATTTGCACATTCGCAAGTTCGCGGCAGCTACACGCTCCGGGCTATCATCATTGAGCAACTTGACATAGGTTGGTGACCGGCGCTTGAATGCACACCGAAAAGTGCAGGACAAGCCGGGCCGATAACGCAAAAGCACAGGATCTCCGTCTGGCTCTGCGCCCATCACAGCGGGTGCGTTGTTAGAGTAAGTTGTCAGAAATTGACGTATCTGCGGCATTCGGTGATCGTTCGGAAAGCACTCATAAAGAGACTGTGTATTCGGATCAAAATAGGCCGACTTATTGCGCCGTGCCAGGCGTCGGGCCTTATCGCCGCCGAAGAACCAGAGCACCCCCTCGCGTTGTTCGGCACCCTCACCGGTCGCCACATGCAGGATTGCCCGTTTACCTGCCCGGTAGCGCAGACGCATCAAGGCGACACTATTCGAGCGAGTTACTTTACACAACCGCTCTTTGCTCAGATCGGCAAGGCCGGGCAACTTCGGATCATTAATGGCCAGCATTGCTTTGAGCCTCCTGAACAAGCCGTTTGAGCGTATCGTCGGGAGTCGAGCTGAACGCGTAAATCATTGCCAGACGATACAATGCCGCTCGACGCCAGAGACTGACACCCGGAATATCAATTGCGTCGCGCAAGGGATTCTCATCGCGTTCAGCAAGATATAGATGCGCCAGCAGATTGCCTGCATCCAACGCAGGATCTGCCAGTGATAATGTGTCAAAGTCAAGTAGTCCTGCGACACCATCAGCCATCAGAATCTGCTTTTCATGAATGTCACGGTGACAAGTGCGAAGGACCGTTTCGGTTTGCGCAAGGTCTTTCATGACATCCTTGATACCCGCCTCAAGCCGACTGGCAAACTCCGGTAGATACTGGCGACATCGCTTCAGCCAATCAAACAGAAGACAAGCCTCGTCCAGCCCTGAATGAACGGGCAGACCTGGCGGATTCAGTTGCTGCAGATCTGCCAGGGCCTGCGCGATAGACGAGCTGTGTGCCTGGCCAAAATTTGGAGGCTCACCAGGTAGTTCGCTGACCAACGACAGCCCCAGCTCCGGCTGCGCGCCCAAAGGCTCAGGAACTCGTAGATGTGTGCAGCCAGCACAGGCGGTCCATAGTAAACGATGCCGCGCATACCGTTCTGCACCATCGGTGCTTTTAGTGGCTCGTAATCGGGCATAGATCGTTTGATCGACAGCGTCTATACGCAGCACCGCGCGCTTGCCAAGACGGTGGGCTACCAGCCGCACGGTGACCGGGCCCGGATCACGGCCAAGTACTGGACGCAAGGTATCGCGGGTAAAGGCCTGATCATAAAGCATACGCAATCCCGGCAGCCGTTCATCTAATCCTGGCCGACGCAACACAAAACCCGTTCTCTCATCAGCCAACATCGCTTGGCCTTTCAACCCAGCACGTTGTCCGTATCGGCTTTTGCGCAGACTCCTCACAACGCCTTTCAGATGAGTACCGGGATTTTCAGTACAGCGCTCTGCGAAAACCGTTAATTCCAGCCCCGAAGGCAGTCCTACCAGGAAGTTCATCTGAACAGGGCGTCTGCCCGGAAAGTAAGTCCGGTCAAGCACGATATGCGCTGGCTTCTCACCCAGCAGTTGGGCAATGGCCCTCTGAAAACCCCGATCATTGGAAGGGTTAAACTGATTCTCCACAGCTCCCGCCATCGTGTTCATGCCGATACGCTCCGATAGTCAGAGGGCAGTTGTTGCAGCTTGCCGTTGTCGAGCCGTAAGACATGATCGGCCAGTGACAGCGTCAATTCGTCATGTGCAACAAGCAGAGTTGTTCGGCCCGCTGTGGCACGGCGCAAGCTGCCTAACAGGCTCTTCGCCGTTGCCGGGTCAAGCCCGGTGAGCGGCTCATCAAGCACCAGGATCGACGCATCACGCAATATCGCACGCGCAATAGCAATGCGTTGTTTTTGTCCACCGGACAAGGTTTCACCTCGTTCGCCCAGCACCGTGTCGTAGCCCTCAGGCAGTGCGCGAATGAAACTGTCGGCTTCGGCAGCGATAGCTGCCGCCACTATCTCTTCATCGGTCGCATCCAAACGCCCATAAGCGATGTTGTCACGTACGCGGGTTCCGAACAGGATACTGTCCTGCAACACCACAGATATGTTGCTTCGCACACTGTCCAGCGTCAGATCGCGAATATCTTGATCATCAATGCGCACGATGCCAGTCTGGGGATCATAGAATCGCATGAGCAGGCGACCGATGGTCGATTTGCCTGACCCGCTGGGACCGATGACAGCAGTAATCTGCCCAGGGATTAATTCCAGATCGATTTGATCAAGAACCGGTTTTGAATTGGGATAGTGGAAGCTCACAGCCTCAAATGTCACCCATCCTTGTGGCCGCTCAATGAGCTCTTTTGCATCCGGGTGTTCCACTACCTCAGGTTCCAGATCAAAGATTTCGAGGAGCCGCTCACCACTGGCAGTGGCTTTTGCAACCCGTGCAGTCATTGAAGCCATTTTGCGCACGGGTTTGTAAAGCGATGAGAGGTAAGCGGTGAAGACCAGCAGATCGCCTGGGCTTATGACGCCACCGCGCACTCGCGTAACGCCGTACCACAACACCGCTGCAGTGCCGACTGCCAGCAGAATCTGGGTAACACGATCCATATTTGCCGCCAACCGGGTAGTTAGCACACCCGCTTCAGCCGACGAATTATTCTGTTTGGCGAAACGCTGCTCTTCATAGGCTTCACGTGCAAATCCTTTGACCACGCTTATTGCTGAAATGCCTTCAGTCATAACGACAGCGATCTTGCCTTCCTTGCGCCGCTGCTTGCGGGCCGCGCCTTTGATGCGCTTACCGAAATACCGTGTAATAAGCCACAGTAGTGGCAAAATAATCAGCGCCACTAAAGTCAATCGCCAATCCATCCAGGCCATAACTGCAATGGTCAGCACAATAACGAGAATGCGTGCCGCAAAGAACACGAGTGCATCGATCAGTAAATCCCGCATCATGCGCACATCACCTGTCAGGCGGGCGATGATGTCACCTGACGAGGTTGTGTCGTGATACGAGTGAGACAGTCGGTGGATATGCCGGTAAAGGTCCAAACGAATCTGCGCAACAACCTTCTGCCCGACGGCTGCGATAAGGTAGGCTTGTGCAAATCCCATTGCACCACCGAGCAGAGCGATGCCCAGAATAGCCAATGCCGCAATGGCTAGTAAGCCATCACCACTGCCAAACAGGCCTGTCAACCACGCGGTAACCGGATCAGGGGTTTGTTGCGGGATAAGAATGCCATCAAAAATGATCTTTATCGGCCAGGGTCGCATGATCTCTGCGGCGGCAACGCCAATCATTGCCAGAAACCCCAGAGCCAGTTTACGACGATGTACCCTCAAATGTGGCCCCATGCGTCGGAACAATCGCTTTAATACGTGTGTCTGGCTACCGTCGGCATTCATGCCGGTACACTCCGATTGGCAGCGATTTGTATCGCAAGGCGGGCGTTACGAATCCAATCGTGACGCACGCCCTCGGACCTGGCGGCTGCAGACATTTGGCAACGCCGCAACGGGTCCTGTTTTAACTGTTGCATCGCTGTGGTGAGCGCTTTCGCATTACCAGGCGGCAGAAGTACTGCTGCCCGAGATCCTGATAACAACTCGGCGGTTTGACCGATATCGCTGGCTACAATGGGACGGCCCATAGCCAAGTATTCAAACAACTTCAATGGCGAGAAGTAGTGTTCGTCAGCCTCGGGATACGGCGCGGTGGCAATATCCATCCTGGCGATTAGACCTGGCAGCATCTTATGCGCTACCCATCCCGTGAGCGTCACTGCATCCACAAGACCTGCGCCTTCGATAAAACCTTCGATCCAACCGCGTTTCGGTCCATCTCCACAGATCAACAGATGCGCGCTCGGTTCGATAGCATAAAAACAACGAAACGCCTCCAGAAGCGTATCTACCCCATGCCACTTCTTGAGGGAGCCGGTGAATCCTACGACAAACGCTTCTCGTGGTACAGAAGGCAGATGTGTCACCTCCACCATCGGTTGAAAGTGCTCGGTATCTACCGCGTTGCCTATCACAAAAACTCGCTCTGCATCAGCCCCAGCATCTTTCAGGTATGTTGCCATCTGTTGCGACACGCCAACTAAAGCGCTTGATGTTGATAGTATCTCGTTCTCAATGGCGCGCGCATCAGTCCTACATACCAGCGAACGAAACGCCTGCTGTTCCTCTACCAGCGGTGCATTTACCTCCGTCACCACAGGCACGCCAAGCTTTTTAGCCGCACGACAGCCCGCCGCAGACCAGAGTGAGTAGCGCTCATAAATCAGGTCAAAGGGCCAATCCTGATAGAGTGTCAGCAGACGGCTCTCAATCGCCTCGCCTTGCACCATGGCTGCCCGTTCCTTGTCAGCGCGTTCAGTGCCCTGTGCCGCTTGTGCTACTTCTTCAACGATTAGGTCCGTAGGATCCTCAGAACCACGACGGGCAGTCACTGCGCGAACGTCGTGACCCAGCTTGGCAAAGGCGCGCATCATTTCCTGAATATGAATAGATGCGCCCTTCGCACCAAATACTGGAATACCTCGATCGGCGGTCACGTAAACAATACGCATCATATGGCTTTCTGCTGTAAGGCGACTGGTTCACTCAGAAGCGTACGCAGTTGCGCAGCGTTAGCCTCCAGATCGAAGAGTCGTTCGGCACGCAGACGTCCAGCAGCGCCCATAGCCTTCGCCGTTACACTATTGGACAGCACGTCTTCGAGTGCATCGGCCAGTGCGGCGGCATCGCCCGGTGGGCAAAGCTTGCCTGTGACGCCATCTTCGACGATTTCCGGACCGCCGGTGACCGTTGTCGTTACGACTGGCAGCGCGCAAGCCATTGCTTCCAGTAGAACCGTTGGAAGTCCGTCCCTATCACCAGAGTCGGTTACGACGCAGGGCAATACGGCTGCCTCTGAGCGAGACATCACGTGAATCAATTCCTCTTGTGGCAACGGACCTTCAAGTCGAACGTTCTCAGCGAGGGCAAGGGTTTGAATTTTCGTTGTCAGTACCGCTGCAAGTGGGCCGGAACCGATCAAAGAGAGCTGAAAAGACACCTTCCGATCTTTCAGCAAGGCACAAGCATCCAGCAGGACATCAAACCCCTTCTTCTGTACCAATCGCCCAACAGCAATCAACTGCCCCGGTACTTGAACAGCGCGATCGACCGGTGTAAAACTCGACAGATCGACGCCGTTGTATATCCGCACAATACGCGCCTCAGGGCACAGTGCAGACAGATAGCGTGCATTGTAGTCAGAGACCGTAGCAACAAAGGCAGCCTCACGAAGCTTAGCCTGTCGCATGGCCGCATCTGCCTCCTCTGAAACGTAGGCGTGGTAGATATCCCGCGCATGAGCGGTGAATGAAAACGTACCGTTGATTGCACGGGCTGCAAGGCAAGCCACCGTTGTTGCATCGGAACCGAAATGTGCGTGAAAATGGGTAATGCACTTAGCGGCAGCGTCAGTAGCGACTGCGTCGGCCTTGGCCTGCAAAGCGCCGATTTGTTGTGTTGTCTTTCCAGAAAAAAGAGCTTTATCCTTTGGGGCAGCTTCCCTATTGCTATGCTTGCCTACAGATTTAAGCAACGTGACCTGTGCACGCAACGTCGACAGACGAGCATGCCGTGGCTCATCGGGTGGGTTTAGCAGCGAATAGACTTCCACTTGCAAACCGGCTTTTTCGTGCGCTAGCAATTCGTTAAGTATAAACGTTTCGCTGAAACGGGGAAAGCGTTTCAGCACATACGCTATGCGTATCTTCGACATATGCCCATTCCTCAGCAGTTTGTCAGATTGCAGTAATACATTAGGTGAATTTACGGTTCACACCGATTACCCAGCGATAGGCAGTTGTCTCTAACGAGTTCGCCTGAAATTCGTCGTACAACGCAAATAATCCAACAGTTAGACGATAGATTTTTGCAAGAGTCGCAACAAGAGACTATGGTCCTGCGGATTGCAGACTTTTCCTTACGCAGTGCAGGGTTCAGGCAACACTATCAGACTAGCCATGGAGACTGGCGAAGTCCAGTGGTGATGAAGTGCGTCGATCTAAATTCACGTCTGTTCTCATCTTCAGTCAAATTTTGAAAAGCGAAAATGATCATTTTTCGACTCGGGTTGATTATGCAGACTGACGTTGGGCATAGTGATCCGCCATAGTTGTACTTTCAGGTTAACCCTAAGTCTCGACGACGACGTCAAAGTGTTCTTCGAAAAAGCGACATATTTACCAGATAGCGTTTCGCAATTTCTTCTTAACAAATTCAAAAAGGGCGTTTTCTATGAGCGCCATGAATAATCAATAGATTGCAGCTGTCTGTTTGACAATAGTCACGTGCTAACTAATTCTGGTTAGGTCGTGGAACATCGAATGATCACCGCCATGGCCGAAGGAAATTGGATACTGAGTGCAATAGTGACAGAGTAGCCATGGCTTTGACGGCAGTCATAGCGACATATAGCGACATATAGAAAGATCAACGACTGCATGCTTGTATCTTTCGAACACCCGCACTATCTGATCAATCAACCCGGACCTTTAAACTTACCACTCGAGGCTAACCGCGTTTGCGTCGAGCGGATAACGGCGATAGTCGCGTACATTGCTGGGACAAAGGTCCCGAACTTTTAACGAAGGTCCTACCCATTCAACCGCGCGTGTACAGTTCTGCAGATCATTAAACTCTAGTGTAGTGGAACTACGTAGCGTTCTGCGCACTGGTAACAACTTGCGTGATCTCGGCAACCGAGGTGTTGCCGAGCTTTGGACCGGCATTCGCCCGATTCGTGTCAACTGTTCGCGCTGAAAGGTTGGGCATATCGCCGATTTCTCTCGAGGTGAGTCCTCGTGACACCAGTTCGATGACTTCCCGTTCACGTGTGGTCAACCGCGCAATAAGCGCCTTTATAGCCTTGCTTTCCGCCTCTACGGCCGCAGTCGATTGCAATGAGCTCTCTGCTTTCTGAACGGCATCAATCAGATCTTGCTCGTCAATGGGCTTAGATAGATAGTCAACGGCTCCTTGTCTGAAGGCGCGACGACAGGCCTCGATATCCACCGTGTCCGCTGATGACAACAGCAGGTCATACACACCCCGCGTCATCGAGACGCTCTTGCAACAACAAACCCGAGAGACCAGGCATCCGGATGTCGATGCTAAGTATACCCGGTGCCAGAGTGTCGATCAGGCTGAGAAAATATGGCTATATCCGAATTTCGTAAAGCCGTCATAACCGTTTGACAGGCAGTGGCTAGCGTATTTGCTTCACTCATACTGTTCAAAACTTGTTCGGAATTTGCACAGGAATATCGACATCGCCGATGACCAGCATGATCAGGTCGGCGAACGGTTCCAGATTGCGGAAGCCGCTCGCTCGGTTTTTGACAATTTTAGCAACCCGGTTCAATCCTTAACTTATAGCGTTGCTTAATCGCGTGCGGGTGCAAGCGAGAATGGCGTCCATGTGTTTTCGTACGGTTGCTACACAACGGCGTAGAGGCCCACGTCGACTTTCCAGGGTGCAACGCACGCGCTGGCAACGGTAGGGTCTTTCGGCACACGAAATCGACAGAAACGTCTCGACTGATGAAAGGACCATGGTCCTCTCAGGATCAACCATTAGTCGCATCTCTATCAAGTGTTTTGGTTAAACCTTCACACAATCAAGCGGCGTTGATTCGTACGTGTTTCTACCCAAACGAGTCTTGGTTTCGAATAAAGAAGCCTTTAGAGCTTTATATATAAGTACCGAAGGGGGCCCGAGTGATTCACGAAAAATGAATACAGCGGGCACCGGCCTCGCTCCTTAGATGCTGCTATGGAAGCAGCCGTACGGCTCTGGACCGGATTTGTATGCGATACCAGGGTATAGATGCGAAGTTGTCAGGACTGATCCGCTGGGGGTAAGTCAATTGGCAGAATTAAACCAGCGGCGCACGCATGTTACAACAAGTCGTCCGCTGTAGCGATGACAAATCTTGCTGTCACCACTGTGCCTTGATCCGACTGGCTGAGAATATCGAAAAATCCACCGACACTCTCGATGCGTTCACGCAGGCCGGGCAGGCCAAAACCGGTACTCTTACATGAAATACCGGTGGCATCAAAACCTTGGCCTTCATCAGTGACTGTGACCATTAGTGTGTCATCCTCAAAACTGGCCTCCACAGTAGCCTCTTCTGCTCCGCCATGGATGAAGGCGTTGTTCAAGGTTTCCTGAACAAAGCGGTACAGGCAAATTAGTATGGAGTGTTGAATACCGTTCAGGCGCTTGTCACTGATCAGCGATACGCTCATTCCCGAGCGACGTTCATGCACCCCGACAACTTTGCGCAACATTTGATCGACACTAATGCCTTCGATTTCGGGCAAGGCGAGACCCGCGGTAATGTTTCTGATTTCATGAAGCGCTTCTGACAAGGTATCACGCGTGATATCTATCTCACCGGCCTCCGATGGTCCGATCAACTCAGTGGTTCGTTGCTTCAGGGAATCCATTTTCAACAGTGCCAATGCAATTAACTGACTAGGGCCGTCGTGCAGATCTGATCCAATTCGACGCAGATAATGCTCATTGAGTTCAGTAGTTTTCCTTGATGCATTCTCTACCCTACGCCGCAATTCTGACAGATCCTGTACCCTCTCTTTGAGTCTCCGTTGCTGCGTATCAATGGTGCGACTGCCGCGAATCGCAATACCCGACAAAGCTAGAAACATCACAGCGCCCACACCAGCAAACAACAGCCAGCTCTGCAGCTTCGCGTACAACAGATCGGAGTTGAGTTCACCAGCGACGGAATAAAACTCGGATACTGCCAGTATCTCACCAGTTTCACGTGAACGAACCGGACTATAGATTTCCAACAAAGGCAACCCTGACTCTCGCTCAGGTGCATCCTCATCATCCTGCAATTGATCGAAGTCAGCTTGTAGCAGCCCCTGCCAAGCGTTCACTAGGTTTGACGTCACAGGAAACGTTTTTCCAGAAATACTTGCTCGGCTGCTATAGACAACATAGCCGTCACGAAGCCAGATTTTGAAAGACAATACGCGCTTACCCAACGGTGTGCTTGAAAGTAGTTTATCCAGCGTTTGCGTGGTTTGATCAGAGAGTTCGTTGGTGTATTCGAGCTCCTGAATCAACGGAACAATAAAACTGTCCATATAAAGCGCAGCTGAGACACTGGAACTGTGCACCACTGCATTTTCGATCTTGTGAGAGACCCAGGCTGAAACACTGGCCATGCCGAGCAGCAATATCGTAAAGCTGGCCGCCGCGAATTGACGGGCAAGGCTGAGTCCGTTCCAGATTGAAGTGGGCGTGTTCATAGTCGACGAACCGTCTTAAATAAATGACGCATGTCACTCTTTGGTGCTGGGCTTGCTCTAATGCAGCGTACTACTTATGATACTGCAACGCCGGTTCAGAAAATCGGGTAGAACGTCATGCCCGTGACGGGACATTCGTCCTAGAGGTGTTGTACGGCCGTAGTGTGCAGTAGAGTATTCATCAGGAAACGCTGAATTCAAACGTTTGACTCCCCACTAGTAGTCCGAGAATAACGATCGAGGCGAGGGTGTGAGATTTTGAGTCAGATTTTCGTGTCAATTGAGGTGAATAGTTGTTCTATTCGCCGAGATTTACGCAGAAATCTGGCCAAATTAACGGACCTTTGGCCGATCAGCTTATTCTCGGACAGCCTCCTAGGCACTTTACTGATGCTCACAATGGAGGCGGTCGTACAATCGACAGCCATCGGTATTACACGAGATCAACTCCATGAAGGCAAAAACTGTTAATCAGAATGATCCCATCCGGGTTGTGATTATTGATGATCACCCTATGTTTCGCGAAGGTGTCAGTCATTCGTTGGCCTCAGATCCAGAAATTCTGATCGTTGGCGAGGGAGCGAGTGCAGACGATGCATTGCAGTTGGCGCAAGAGCTACTACCAGATGTCCTTCTGCTAGACATCAGTATGCCAGGAGGCGGGCTCAATGCCGCCAGTCGGGTTGCTGTGGAATGTCCCGTCGTCCGTATTGGCATGTTGACTGTATCTGAAAGCGATGACGATGTGATGGAGGCGCTCAAGGCAGGTGCCAGCGGTTACATACTGAAAGGTGTCAGTTCTACAGAACTGATCAGAATCGTCAAGAGTCTGCAATGTGGCGACATGTATGTATCACCAAGTCTGGCGGCCCGAATTCTCGCAGACTCCACATCCACATCCGCAGAGCCGGAGACCAAAGCGGTAAGACAACCTGCTGGAGTAGGAGGTAACCTGACTGCCAGAGAAGAACAAATTCTGCAGCAGATCGCGCTAGGTATGAGCAATCGTGAAATTGGTGAAGCCTTGAATATTGCAGAGAAAACGGTAAAAAATTACGTCACTAACGTTTTTCAGAAACTGCAGGTTAGAAATCGTGTTGAAGCTGCTATTGTCGCCCGGCAGCGATTAGACGATTAATGGATACACTGACGTGACAACACGCTGAGTCCTGAACAGGTGCTCGAGAATTAATACTTTGCGTAACATAAAGCGTACCGTTGCGTTGCATAAAATTCCGGCCCAGAACCGCTACGCTGCTTCTATAGCAGCATCTAAGCACCGGTGGCGGCCCCGGTACTTATATACAGCTCTATAAGCTTCTGGACTCGAAATTTTATGCAACACTAAGGTAAAGTAACAACGAGTCATAACAAACTGAATAGTAACAATCGAAAAACCACTAACGATCAGTGTTCGATGAATAGAACGGGATGTCGCTGCAGCGCTCTGTTGTTGCCACCCACCACCCCGGTAGAACATGCATACCTGCACGCTATTTCAAATGGGAGCGGTAGTGCGTTGGAGATACATTGAACGTCTTACTGAACCGGCGACTGAAGTGCGCAGTACTAGCAAACCCGGTCGCCTGAGCGATATCAGTAACTGACAATAAGCTTTCTCGCAACAAGCCTTTGGCCTTACTCAGCCGCAGCTTGCAGTAGAAGTCCAGCGTACTGCTGCTAAGATGCTGACGAAAAAGACGATTCACCTGCCGGACGCTTACCCCGACTATATCGCTGATCTGCGTAAGCGTAAGTGGGTCATCCATATGATTTTCCATGGCCTGCAGGGCCTTCAGTACAGCGATATCACCCACACCATAACGCTCTGCAAGCCCTGCAACCTGCGGATTTTCACCGGGTCGGATATCGGTATGAATAAACCAGTCACTGACTCGCTGGGCAAAACGTCCACCTTGCTGTTCGGTGATCAATGCGTGCATCATGTCCATCGCTGCCGTGCCGCCCGCACACGTCAAGCGCCCCCGATCACGCACAAACAAGGTACGTTCAACAATCAGGTTTGCTGATATGGCCCGTAGCTGGGAGGCGTGATCCCAATGAACTGTCAATCGATGACCTTCCATGACGCCCGCTCTGGCCAGAATCAGCGAGCCCGCTGAAACACCACCGACAAGAACACCCCGTGATGCCAGAAGACGCAGCCAGTGTTCCAGGCGCTTCAGGCTGCTACTCGGTGGATCGCTGCCTGCCACCACCAGCACCATGTCAAAATCAACGTTCTCGCCAAGGTAGGTATCTGCTGCGATGATAGCGCCTGATGAGCTTACCGAGCGTGCCCCGGTTGCCGGCATATTCAATACCTCATAGAGCTCACGTCCTGCGATCAGGTTGGCAGCGCGTAACGGCTCCATGGCTGAGGCATAGG
>CAYGSW010000081.1:0-21818 GCA_964352535.1 uncultured Granulosicoccaceae bacterium
GCTTTTGCTTGCCGGTGTCGCCGCCATCAGCGAACTGTACGTTTATATTTATCTGGGGCGCATTCTGGACTGGATGGCTGCCGATGAGCGATCTTCATTCCTTGCGACACACGGGATTGCGCTTGCCTGGATGTTTGTTGTGGTGGTGGTAATTCGGCCAGCGTCGGTGTTGGGCACCAGAGCGCTTATCAGTCTCAGTCTGGCACCCGGGCTTGCCAATACAACCAGGTGGCAGAATCACCGTTATGTGCTGCGTCAAAGCATGACGTTCTTTCAAAACGACTTTGCCGGTCGTATTGCCCAGAAAGTTCTGCAAACCGGACATGCCTTGCGCGAAGCGGTTCTGAATATCGTGGACGGCGCCTGGATGCTGGTGATCTACGTGGTAGGCATTTCTGTCTTCTTTTTTCAGGCTAATGTGCAGCTTTTATGGCCCATGCTGCTGTGGACTGCTGGCTACGCGGGTGTGATCCTCTTTATGGTGCCGCCTGTGCGGCGCAAGTCTGCCCGATTGTCTGAAGCCAATTCCGGACTGATGGGCAGAATTGTTGACAGCTATACCAATATCCAGTCAGTCAAGTTGTTTGCGCACCATAGCCTTGAAGAGGATTTTGCCAGTGAAGGGATCCGGCGCCACACACAGGCTTTTCGCGTATTGATGCGTGCCATTCTGAAAATGACGATCACACTGACAGTGCTCAATACCTTGCTGATTGCAAGCACCGCCATCATATCGATTCACCTATGGCTCAATTCGTCTGTAACAGTGGGTGAGATTGCCGTGGCCAATGGGCTGGTTTTTCGTTTGAACCAGATGTCCAGCTGGGTGCTCAGGACTATCACCTCGCTGTTTGAAAACGTCGGTACGGTACAGAACGGTATCGAGACCATCGCTCAACCGATGAATATTGTTGATAGTCCTGATGCTGCAAGCTTGCAGGTTTCACAAGGTGCTGTGCGTTTCGATGCGGTCAGCTTCGCCTATGAGTCCGACGGGCCGATGTTATCTGGAGCCGTGGTCCGGGATTGCAGTTTCCACATCGCTGCGGGTGAAAAAATCGGTCTGGTGGGACGTTCGGGGGCTGGCAAGTCCACACTGGTCAATTTGCTGATGCGTTTCCACGATGTCAATTCGGGCCAGATTACGATTGACGGTCAGGATATCGCTGCCGTGAGTCAGGATTCGCTTCGATCAGCGATAGCGGTCGTGACGCAGGATACCTCCCTGTTGCACCGATCCATTCGCGAGAATATCCGATACGGTCGGGCTGATGCGTCCGATGAACAGATTATCAAGGCCTCCGAACAAGCTGAAGCCATGGCATTCATTCCCGATTTGGCGGACCCGCAAGGGCGAACAGGTCTGGATGCCTTTGTTGGTGAACGTGGCGTAAAACTATCAGGTGGTCAGCGCCAGCGTATCGCGATTGCCAGAGTGATTCTCAAGGATGCTCCCATTCTGGTGCTCGATGAAGCTACTTCCGCACTGGATTCAGAAGTTGAGGCAACTATCCAGGAACAGTTGACGCGTCTCATGCAAGGCAAGACAGTGCTGGCGGTAGCTCACAGACTTTCCACGATTGCAGCGCTGGATCGCCTGATTGTGCTGGACGAAGGGCGCATTGTCGAGCAAGGCACGCACCAGCAGCTGATCGTGTCACGCGGTCTGTATGCCAGGCTTTGGGAGCGTCAATCCGGCGGATTTATCGGGCATGTGTAAACGCATATGAGTCAATGTGCTTAACCCTGCCATCGCAATGTGTTATACAAGTTACTGGCTGAACGAGACCCCATGATTCGAACTGACCATGAACACCAAAGTACTGCGCCTGAACAAGGCAGGGACGCCCATCGCGTGGCTTAGCTGGCAGGAAACTGCCACCCTTCTAGTGAAAGACCAAGTCATCTGGAGTATAGGGGAGTCAGTGTTGCGCGTTCGCGGCGGTTACAACAAACAGGGTGTTCGTTCTGAGCTTGAACTACCCAGTATTATTGCCTGCGACGGGAAAGTCGACAATCACCAGTTTACCCCTGCGCTGAGCAATTCCCTGTTATTTGCCCGTGATCAACAGATGTGTCTGTATTGTGGTGTGGACTTTCCGATGTCTGATTTATCGCGTGATCATGTTATCCCGACGTCACGTGGTGGCAGGGATATCTGGACCAACTGTGTTACCGCCTGTCGTCGGTGCAACAACCGAAAAGGCAATCTGACGCCTGAGCAAGCCAATATGCAACTGCTGGCAGTGCCTTTTGCGCCAAATCGCTACGAATTTTTCTATTTGTCCAACCGGGATGTACTGGCAGATCAGATGGAATTTCTTAAAACACGGTTTTCTTCCAACGGCAGTGTGTTTGCCTGATTGGTCTGCCCGTAACTGTCTGTTTTCGAAAATGCGAAACCTCAGATCCTGTCACGCAAGTACTTACGGGCTCGGGGGATAAGCTCCTAGAGACTCTCCCCATTCAAGGCCATCAAATCCGGATTGTTCAGATTTCTCAGAACACTAACGGCATAGTCGTCCAGCAATGATTGTTTGATGTTGCTGCCAGACACCTGCACAACATGAAGCCCGGCGACGGCAACAGCGGTACGAAAGGGTGCCTCGGCGTCGACTTCAGTGCGATAAATGTGCAAGTCCAGTCCGTCTCCGGACTGCTGATGGTCTTCTCGAATCCTCAGCGCCTCATCATTGATTCGTGCGTCAGCATGCTGAGTATTTGCATGCAATGTACTGGCGAACAGGCGTGCTGTATTCGCTGACTCTGTCTGTAGAAGCGTGGCTTCGATAGGCGATGCATCGGGTGCTCTCTGGTTGTAGAATTGCATCGACACCATGCCCTGAATCAGTCGTGTGAAGCCATCTACTGCTGCCTGACGCCGGCTTGGATCAGAACGCAAATCCACACCCTTCAACGGTGATGTTTCAACGCCTATCCAGGGTGCAGTTGCCCAGGGGTGAGAAACGTTGCGGCCTGCTCTAATCAGTTGTTGATTCCGGTTTTCGCGTGCGTTGTCCGGGAAATTCTCTGGTGCAAGTATCTGAATAGGATCCAGCGGCGGGTTACGCAGTAACTCATCAATTAACTGGGCGCCGTTGTCGCGCTGTGCCAGCCTTTCAATGAATCGTTCGCCCTCAATGTAGGAATACTCGAGCACGCTACGGTTGATTGCCTCCACTTGCGGTGTGAGTTGCGGGTTCGGTTGATGATCCACGCCGAACATGAAGTCATCCAGTGCCTTGAGTCCCTCACTGCAGAGAGCTTTTTCACAAATGCGTCGGGTGACCCACTGTGCGTGTCCTTCAAACGTAGCCGATTGTGCAAAAGAGGCTCTGAAGTTGAGCGCGCGATTGTCATGAATTCCATAGCGCTTGTCATCAGCAGCATGTACCAGCTCATGAATCAGCAAGGTAAGCAGTGCAGCTCGCCTGGCGGGTTCATCATAGCTAGCATTCAGACTGCTTTGGTAGCTGGCAAGCATGTCACGACTGATCATGACAGCGCTGAGTCTCGAGCTGTATAAAGCTGCATAAGTACCTGCCAGCGGATGCATGATCTGGTCGAGAAAATGTGATGCAAAATCAGAAGTTCCAAACTGTTTTTGCACTAACCGTCTGGTTTCCAGTGCCACTTCTTCGTTGATGGGGGTGTCATCGACGACGTAGAGCTTGATAGCATCAAGATCCACCTGCAGTTCCTGTTCAACCAGATCGCGAGCCGTGTTGAAATCGGTTTGTATAGTCCGTAGCCACGATGAGTCCGCGTACGAAAAGTTGCTTTTGTGTGGCTTGCCTGGCCGCTTGATCTGATCAGGCGTATTCACCGACACAAGCGATTCAGCTGGCATCTTGATCTGGGCAGCGCCCACCGCGACCACCAGAGGTTGGCCAGGCTCTGGCGTGCCCTGGCATCCTGCCAGAGCCAGTGATGCGAGCAGCGCGGCATATCCCGTTTGCCGCACTCTTTTCAGGTGCGGCCGTTGTGGCTTGGATTGTGTTTTTCCAGATAGGGACATGCTGCAACAACGGCTATGAGAGGCTGGGTTGCCACCCTAACGCAGCTTGCGTTTGCTTGCCGTTTGCTAATCTGGAAAGCTTGCACTGTGTCTAGAAACGATGAGACGCTGGCTCGAATATGTCTCTCAGTGCACTGAATGAACGGCATCGCAGTCGTTTTTTTTCACAACTGCGCACGCCACGAGTCTGACGGTACAAAATGGGGTTACTGAGCGAGCGCAGCAACCGCTCACCTTATTACCCACTCTACCTTTTCTGATAGGCGCGGATGTAGTCGATCACTAATCGAGCAGGGAAGCGGGTCCCCCCGTCAGGGTTGCCTGCCCATGAACCACCCAATGCAAGGTTCACCAATAGGTACATAGACTCGTCGGATACGTTGCCGTTGTCATATCGATTGGTTTGTTTACCATCAACATACCATGTGATTCTGCCAGGTTCCCAGAGCATGCCGAAGGTGTGAAAACCTGAGGAGTAATCGGGCCCATACGCCTTGAAGCTGGGCGTTGAACGCAGGTTGCCATTGTTGAAATAGTGATAAGTCTGGTACACAAGCCGGGTGTCGTGACCGAGCATTTCCATCACATCGATTTCTGGTTTGCGCCTGTCATTGGACTCATGCAGCAGCCAGAAAGCAGGCCACAGTCCTCGACCCTTTGGTAGTTTCGCGCGCATTTCCACGTAGCCGTACTTCATACGAAACTTGTTGAACGTCGTCATGGCACCGGATAGGTACCGCTGATTACGAGCCTTGCTGAGCAATCGGTCTGGCGTTTTTGTCGCCTTTATTGTCAATTGGTTGCCGTTGTGTTCAAACGGAGACACACCGAAGTTGCGATCATTCAGTCTGTCGACGTAATATTGAGCTTCATTGTTGATAATCCAGTTCGGTCCCCAGCGATAGCGTGTATTCCACTTTGAAGAGTCGATGTCGCCGCGATTGAAGTCATCACTGAACACCAGTTTGTAGCCATTGGGAATGGCACTGTTTCCAGAGCCCGAAGATGGCGGTGGTGGGCTGGGAGCATTGGCATTGCTGCTACTTCCGGATCTGATGTTTACACCAGCCGACTTGATGGAGTAGCGTTTATTACGAAAGGCGACAACATAAAAGGTATAGCTTCGGTTGCTGTCAAGAGATCGGACCGTAAAATTATTGCGACCTTTTACTGTCGTGTAGTACCTGTCGTCTTTATAGATGTTGTATCCTTCCGCGCCGCCAGAGGGCGCGCTCCACGAAAGTTTGACGCTGGTATTGTCCAGTGCACTGGCGCGAAGATTGGAAGGCGGCGGTGGCTTTCCGTTGGACGTTGGTGTCGCAGTGGGTGCGGGTGCACTGGGGCTGCCGTTTTGCGGAGCTGTCGAGCCTTGCGCTCTGGCGCTGGCACTTTGTGACATGACGGAGTAGTTGCGGGCGCGGTCAAAAGCAACCACGGCATAGCGATAGTCCCGATTGCCTCTAATGCCCCTGTCGATGTAGCTGGTTGTTCCTCTTACTGTCTTGAAATAGGCTCCATCCCGGTAGATGTTGTATCCATCGACGCCCACATTATCCCAGGGTCGTTTCCATGACACCTTTATCGCCTGTCCGGAGGCGGCGGATGCTCGTACGTTATTGACTACTGAGGGACGCTGGTTATCAGCGAAGGCGGAGAATGGAGCTGTTAGTAGGCAAAACAATGCTGCCGCAGTTACTGTTCGCATGAATCTCTCCTGTCTGGGTACAGATGCCAATCGCGAGCCCGTTGACATACGTGTCAACAGGAAACACCCGGATCTTTAGCACTCTTGCAACGTACGCAAGAAGTGCAAGGGATTGACGACAATCAGTTGTTTAAACACAGATGGTTCATAACTGATGAACATAACAACCGTTCGTCAATATGCAGCTGCCAAGTAGTACGAGTCATTGCAGTGACTGTCAGTATCGGCTAACAACAGTATAAAAAAGCAAGGCAGGTTTGTCCGGACGTTCAGCTTGTAAAACGCCCTGATCCGGTTACAACCCCGAAAGGAGATGGATGCTATCGAATTGTCACGCTAACGGCGCCGGTCTCTTGGCGCACTGTTTCGATCAGGCATCAACGGCAACACTACTGCTTTGAATATCCGACCATCTGCATGAATGGATGAATTGATACATACAAAATGAACAGGCAGAACAGAATAATACCCAGCGATCGTAAGGGATGGCGTAACAAGCTTTGTGTCAGAGTTGTATTGCTGCCTTGAGCTTTGAGCTGTTCGTTGATTTTGCGTTGTTCAATGGTGCGGGCCTGTTGGTAGTGTTCTATTAGCTGGCGTGCTCTGGCTGCTTGTTCATCATGTCTGACCCAGATGCCGGGCATGGCGATACCCCAGTTGCCTGCACTGGTTTCATACCAATCGATTGCCTGTTCGTCCAGAAGCTTGCGTACAGCCTCGGCCTCATCTTCGGGCACATGGCGAAGTCTGAAGATCAATGCTGACATGGTGGGTGCGCGGCAATAGTGGTGATGGAGGTAGTTTTCATGCGATACGAACGATCAGATTGCTGTTACGTTCAAGTCTGCGTAGTCTATCGCAAGGCGTTGCAGCAGTTCATGGTTATCATGTTTGCGTGCACCGTTCATGACAATCTGCAGTTTTGACTGGAATGTTGCCTGAGTCATCTCATGTTGCTGTGTATTCAACGTGTCGCTGCGTAATAGTTTTGCGAGTGCCTGCAATCTGAATTGATCCATGATGGGAAAGCGTGTTGATAGTTGATCATCGTGGCCGCCTGTTTTTGTAAGAAGCGCTTTGTCAACATAGCTGACAGATTCGTGGGCCGTTACTCGTAGCCAGAAGTCATAGTCTTCACAGGCAGGTAGCGATTCATCGAACAAGCCATAGTCTGTAAAAATCTGATGATGAATAACAGCGGCAGAAGGCGATATTGCACACAATGGTAAGCAGTGTTCAAAGATGTCGCCACCGTATTTGCGATGTTTGTGCTTTGGGTTGACACGCTTACCCTTGCGTATCCAGATCTCATCGCAGTGACAAAAGCGACTGTGCGGAGCTTGTTCCAACGCATGCATCTGTTCAGCCAGTTTGTTGGCATGCCAATGATCATCGCTATCAAGCAGTGCTATCCACTGACCGCGAGCTTCCTCTATCCCCCTGTTTCTGGCATGTGATACACCAAAATTATCCTGCCGAATACAACAAACCGGCGCACTTTGTTGTTGTAACCAGGCAGCTGTGCCATCGCTAGAGCCATCATCGATGATAATAAGTTCCAGTACTGGATACGTTTGTTCGAGAACCGATGATATGGCAATCTTGAGTGACTGCAGACGATTGTGCGTTGGGATGATTACAGAGACCGAGGGTGTGTTGTTTTTTTCTGCGCTCTGCATGGTCCTAGTGTAAGCCTGTGCCTCCAGATGTCAAACGGCCGGAAACACAGCAGAACGGGGGCACGTCTGCTCATAATAATCGTAGCTTAGCCCTGAACCTCTTCAGCCAGGATACCGATTAGATCGCCTGCATGGACGAAGCCGCCCGGGTGGCAGGCAATCAATGTGGCATCGCGCACAGGACATACGTCAGTCACTGCATTGAGCGTATCGCCAAGCTGAACAAGGTGAGCCATTGGTTCGGTTTTCCAGACCGGTTCGCCAAGGTAGGTCAGTGGTTCGTATAGTCCGGCGCATGGTGCATAGATATAATACGAATCATCACGTATCTCCAGCAAGCGGGTGGCCGCCAGTTCAATTGAGTCGCTCAGCATGCCTGTGTGGCGCAATACATTGAGGCAACCGGTGTAGGCAAGATTCAGCATGTTTCTGTCATAACTTAACGCGCCACCCAGTTCCACGCGCAGATAGTGTTTGTTCATGGCGCAGACCATCCCTTGCAGGCAACTGTCGGGTGCACTCGCAGGCAGGCGCAGGCTGTTGGGCGCACCAAAAGCAAACAACATGTTCTCATTAACGGCCCGCTGTTCCCTGTTCTCGTTGAACGGCATCGCTGCACTGGGTGCGAAACGCAAATGTCGCCCACCTGAGCGTAAGTCGATCAGGACATCGCAGGGTTCTATGAAAAGGCGCGTAATGTGGTAGGCCAGCCGTTCACTCGGAGAACCTTTGGGGTGGCCGGGAAACGCATAGTCGATATTCTGCCCATCCGCAGGATTAACGCGCCTTGATTGATAAAGCCCTGAGATATTTACTGCGGGTAACAGTATGAGACATCCATGAATGTCCTGTTCCTGTAACGTTCTGCATAGCTTGTTGATCGTTACGCTGCCTTCGTGCTCATCACCGTGAACTCCAGCCATCACTGTCGTTACGGGACCGCTCTGGCTGCCTCGGATGACACAAACCGGTATGCGCAGTTGATGGGGCCCTCTGTCGGGTTCCATAGCTGAGAGGCTCAGGTGTCCATGCTGCTTGCCCAGCTGGGTTATATCGACGTCAAACTGCACATCGGTGTTGCCCAGAAGGTTTGAGGCAGGTGTTGCAGGCGTACCTGAGAGGTCTACATCGATATCCCCGGTGTATGTCGTTTTCATAATTGATACAGCGAATCAGTGTTTGTAAGAGCTAATCGTGGGAATATGAATATATAGTGTCGGTGAGATGCAAGAGCCATGCAACCGGGCATGATCAGGCACAGCACCTTGTAATTGCCGAACGGATAAGCGCGAAATGAACACACCTCAGTTACTCATCAGCGGTATTTTGTTTCTGGCCATGGTGTCTTTCGTATGGGGCAGATGGCGGTACGATCTGGTTGCCATGTTTGCACTGATGGCCTGTGTGATAACAGGGCTGGTTCAGGCTGATGCAGCGTTTGCCGGATTTGGTCATCCTGCTGTGGTGACTGTTGCGGCGGTGTTGATCATCAGTAGTGCTTTGCGAGATGCTGGCGTGGTTGACGAGGTAGCCAGCAGGATCAGTCATTTAACCACTACACCCATATTGCATATTGCCTCATTAACTGCTGTAGTGACGGTGGCGTCTGCATTCATGAACAACGTGGGTGCGCTAGCATTGCTACTACCTATCGCCATGTCTACGGCACACGAGCGACAAAGATCACCGGGCCTGATTCTCATGCCACTGGCCTTTGGCAGTTTGCTGGGCGGCATGATGACGCTCATTGGTACACCACCTAACATCATTATTGCAAGCATTCGCGCAGATTATGCAGGTGAGCCATTCGGGATGTTCGATTTTGCGCCGGTCGGATTGCCCATTGCCGTCGTCGGCTTCGCCTTCATTACGTTGCTCGGCTGGCGTTTGATACCGCGTGCCCGCTTGCAATTCAAGGACGACGGCTCCGCATTGTCATCCGGCGTGTATCTGACCGAGGCATTTGTCCCTGCAAGTTCAGCGCTGGTGGGAAAAACCCTGGGCGATCTTGATGGATTCAGCGAAGACAATATAGAGGTAATTGGTGTTGCGGGCAAACGGCGCTTTGCGCGTGCCGTAAGAGCAGACTACCCCATAGCCGAGGAGGATATTCTGATATTGCGCGCTAACCCTGACGATCTCAAGTCATTCATGGACAAACACAAACTTGAGCTGCGCAGCACGGCGTCACCGACGTTTATTCAGCCATCGCCGGACAACGAAATCATGGCAGAAGGGGTTGTGCGAAACGATTCACAGCTGATTGGAAAGGGAGTGGAACACATACGTCGTCAAACTGGACGCACGCTTGCACTAGTGGGTCTTGCACGGCATGGTAGGCCCGTGACGCAACGGCTTCGCCAACAAATCTTTCGAGAAGGCGATGTGTTGCTATTGCATGGTGATAGCGATGCGGTTGACGGGCAATTCGGTATGCTGGGTTTGTGGCCATTAATGCGACGCCCCATTAATCTTAACCGCACCCGTAAGATAGCGCTTGCCAGTGGCGTTTTTGTGGCTGCCATTGTGTTGGGTATTTCAGGTTTTGTGAGTTTGCCGGTGGCGTTTGTTCTGGCTGTCGGCGCCTATGTGTTAACGGGTATTCTCACTGCCCGAAAAATTTATGATGATATTGACTGGCCAGTGATTGTACTGTTGGCAGCCATGATACCGGTGGGGAACGCGCTGACAACCACAGGTACAACACAATTGGTGGCGCAAAGTCTGATATCGGTAACTGAGGGCCTTTCCATTCCGATTATATTGTCGTTGTTGCTGATTGTTACCATGTTGTTGTCCGATGTTATCAATAATGCAGCAACGGCACTTGTTATGGCGCCTCTAGGCATTGCTATGGCTGAAGCTCTACAGGTAAGTGCTGATCCATTTTTGATGTCTGTTGCCGTCGGCGCTTCATGTGCATTTCTTACGCCTATAGGTCATCAGTGCAATACATTGGTCATGGGGCCGGGTGGCTATAAATTCAGCGATTATTGGCGGGTTGGTTTGCCACTGGAAATAATTATAGTTTTGATCAGCGTGCCGACGATACTCTGGGCTTGGCCACTGTAAGTGATGACAACAATAATGACGAGTGTGATATGGAATTTATAGAATGGGGCGATTTTCAGAAAGTGCAGCTGTGCGCTGGTACTATCATTGCCGTGGAGGCCTTTCCTGAAGCGCGCAAACCAGCATGGAAGCTCACCATAGACTTTGGGGAAGACATTGGACAACGGCGTTCCAGTGCCCAGATTTGTGATCTTTACGATGAGGTTGAGTTGTTGGGACGACAAATCATGGCAGTCGTAAACTTTCCGAAAAAGCAAATTGGCCCTTTCATGTCCGAGTGTCTGGTAACAGGTATGGCCCGTGAGGACGGTTCTATCGTACTTGTTGCCCCCCTGGAGAAAGTGCCAAACGGCGCACGTCTGAGCTAAGGCCAATGTGAGGTCTGTCTTTGTACCTGAAGACTTTTGCAAAGACAGACCTTAATACTCACTGGGTGACTGTTTCGTCGTTTCCAGTAGTTGCTTCAGTGCTTGCCTTGTCCTGAAAGGTGAGGTTGCTGCTCTGGCATATGAAACGGTGAGGAGTCCGAGACCTGACAACGCCGCTGCTGCCCATGGGTGTCAAGACTTGGGATCCGAAACACCGGGCATTATCTGCATCCGTTAATCGAGTATGAACTTCGAGCGTGCCCATTTCGTCGATAGCGTGTACTAGTGCGGACGAGATGGGCACATCACTTACCACATGTGTAACCAGATCGTCGATAGTGGTGAGCACTGTCCAGTCATTATTGTCATTCTCGACAATTTCCGTGAAATCACCTTGATCGGTAAAGTACTGGAAAGCCAGTTTGCCTGCCTGATTATCAAGCGGTGTGCTCGCCACCGCTTTTACACTACTGACACTGTAAGCTGGAGTGGATGTCTGGCCTTGAGCTATCACAGTCTTGAGTCGTTGATCGAGGACTCGGCGCTGGGATTGTGAGAGTTTGTCGATGCCGTCGCGATCGGGCCATGTGGTGCAAGTGTAGTTCCAGGCATCTTGATATTTGTTGCGAAGCTCATAGGCGCGTGCTGAACAAAACATCGTGTCATTTTGTGCATACCACTTCACCTCGCGTACGCCGGTCTGAGCGTAGGTTACGCTGACTTCGCACAAGTGCTCCTCACCGGGAATCTCGACCTTCAAATATCGAGTATCGTCAGGAATCTCGCACTGAAACTCGAGTGCTTGCACTGCAGATGGGGAAAGGGCTGCGCCCCATACCAGCCATGCACCTGCCAGTGTAATTATCACATTTTTGCAGGTGGTATTGATTGACAATTGACTGATTGGATTACTCAGAATCTTTGTTGTAGGGTTCATGCTTCCGCATCATACTAAAGCGGTGCGCTGCATACCAACAGCTTATTACCCTTGATTCCTGACTTTCGGGTCTTCACCCTTCGGGCAGCAATACGATCTTAGGCGCTGCAGTTCTGGCGTGGTGAATATCTTCAAATGCCGCTGCTCCGTCACGCAGCGGGCGTGTTTCCACCCATGCAAGATCTCCGATGCTCCCATCAGCCAGAAGGTCCAATGCAGCCTGTAGATCGCTCAGGTTATACGTATAATTTCCAATGAATGTTACCTCTTGCAAGGTGAGTCTTCGTATGTCCAGTCCTGCTTCATTATCCTGCAGTCCAATGTGAGAGATCACACCGCCTGTGCGTACTAGAGCACTCGCGGCTTTGCGAGTTGCACCACTGCCTACTGCGTCCACCACTAGCTCGAAGTGGTTGTCGTGTGGTAGATGAGTGCCTAGTGGATCGTAAACATGTGCATTACACATCGCGCTGAGGCTTTTGCGCCTTGGCGCGCTGGTTTCAGCAACACTGATCTGCCTTGCGCCTTTTTGAGCCAGGAGAAGAGCAGCCAGCGCGCCTATCGCGCCACCGCCAATTACCAGTGTGCGACACTCTGATACAGGCCTGCTGAGAACTTTTTCTGCCAGGTGTATCGCGTGCAGAGATACTGCGGTGGGTTCCATAAGGCTGGCATGTACCGTGGATAGCGAGTCTGGAATCGAGAAAAGATTGATGTCAGGAACGCTGACCAGGTCTGCGTATCCACCCGCCCGGCCCAAGCCCAACAGATCTCGTTGAGCGCAAAGATTCGGCAGTCCTGCGCGACAATCGATACAGTGTCCACATGAGATCAATGGGTTGATCGCTACACGGCGGCCTTGATGAATACCGCTTTCTACAACACCAGCCAGTTCGTGTCCCAGAATCATGGGAGGGATGCGTCGTGCATCGTGACCATGCCAGGCATGCATGTCGGATCCGCAGATTCCGGATGCCTCGATTCTAACGAGTGACTCGCCAATGCCAACATCAGGTGTTGGCTCATCACGCAATTGCATTGACTGCGTGCCCGTGTAGACAAGTGCTTTCATAACTTATCCCCCCATGACGCTGGGTAGCCACAGCACAAGCTGAGGGAATATGAACAGCAGGCTCAAACCCACAAGCTGAACCAGCATGAATTGCATCATACCAAGGTAGATGTCTTTCAGATCCCATTCTGGCACCACGCCCTTCAAGAAATAGGCTGAGAGCGCAACCGGCGGTGAAAGCCAGGCCGTTTGCAAGTTCACCGCAACGAGAATGCCGAACCAGACCATGAGGTCATAGCGCTCCAGGCCATGCACTGAAAGTGCCTCGACGGTTGGCAGCAAGATCGGGACAACGATCAAAACGATTGGCACCCATTCCAGTGGCCAGCCCAAGAGAAAGATCAACGCCATTACCAGGAGCAGAATCAGGTAGGGCGACATGTCAAGGCCCAAGAGTAGCTCTGTCATCATCTTCGGCGTTCCTAGCGCACTGAATTCGGCACCGAAAAAGTTGGAAGCTGCGACCAGGAACATGATCAACACCGTGATTTCCAGCGCTTTGACCAAGCTGTCAAAAAAGCTGGGCATGTTGAATTTGCGGTAGCCGATTGATAGCAATATCGCACCAAAGGCCCCCATGGCGGCAGCCTCGGCCGGGGTTGCAAAGCCAAGAAGAATTGAACCTAAAGCGAAGGATATCAGGATCGTTGGCGGCATCAGGCCCGCAAAAAATTCGTTCCAGAGATCCGAGAAGTAGAAGTCTTTGCCGTTTTCCTTGTCAAAGATAGGTCGGCCCAGATATGCCAGCAGGACAATGAAGACGCCAAGGACTATCGACATGATCGGCAAACCGTCATCGCCCATATTGGCGAAGATCATGTAAAGGTGGAACAGGACGGCGATGGGAACAGCGATTCGCAGAATGCTCAGGTTTCGATAGGCGGTATAGGCCAACGCTAGCGTCACCAGTAAGACGAACAGGCCACCAAACGGCAACAGTCCGGCAAACGCACCGCCAACGCCAAGGCCGAACACACGGCACACGGTCAGGACACCGAGGCAGATCAAGGCAACTTCAGCCCCATAAAACCTGGAGGTTTCCGGTTGGTCTTCCTTTGCCAGAATAGGTCCCAATGAGGGGTTGAGCCAGCACCGACCCAACGTATAGATCAAGTACAGAGAGGCCAGTAGCGCTCCTGGTATGAATGCGCCGCGGAACAGATCAAGCGTAGACACTTCCAGCACAGGGCCCATGACAATCAGCATGATGGACGGCGGTATCAGGATACCCAGTGTGCCACCAGCCGTGATGGTGCCCGCTGCCAGCTTTACGTCGTAGCCGGATCGAGTCATGGTCGCGCCCGCCATAATGCCGAGCAGTGTCACAGATGCACCTACGATCCCGGTTGCAGCAGCAAATATGGTGGCTACTATCAGAACTGCGATAAACAGAGCGCCACGTATGCGAGACATGATCATCTGGATCGATGCGAACAGCCGTTCCATCAATCCGGCTGCTTCCATTACGATACCCATCAACACGAACAGAGGCACAGCCATGAGCTGATCGTTCAGCATGGTTGAGTTGGTGTTCAGGGTCATCAGCAGCGTGGTGAGTTTGAAATTCGACCCCCAGATGCCGAAAACAAACGCCAGGAAGATCAGCGTGAATGCGATGGGAAAGCCGATAAAAATAACAAACAGCATTGCGCCCAGCATGATCAACCCGATGGTGGGTTTATCCAGGTTTGGCTTCGCGCTCATCAGATCACTGAACCATTCGCCAGCCGGCACGAGATTGGGTGTAAAGACTGCGAGGACCAGCCAGAGCAGGGCGATCAGGTAGATTGGCAGTATGCGCACAAACCAGCGTTCGCGGTCTTTGCCCATTTTGTGAAAGGCCCGGAAAATTTCGGGAATACCCTGAATCGTCAATAGGAAAGCACCGATTGGCATGGCCAGGCGAGCAGGCCAAAGTAATGGCCCCCATGCGCTATCGATTTGCATGGTTTCGCCGGTTGAGAAGGCTAGCCACCAGAAATTTGTCGATACGATGGTAAAGAAGATCATCGAAGGGATGAATAGCAACAGGTACAGCGTTGCATCAACGGTTGCCTGCGTCTTGCTCGACCAGAATCGGTAAAGGAAGTCAGCGCGGATATGAACACCGCGCATTAGCCCGTAGCCGGCGGCGGCCATGAAAAGTACACCTGCGAGCATACGGCTGGTGTCGTAGACCCAAAGTGTGGGTCCAAGGTTGAGAGAGCGTGCCAGATCTTCGAATCCTGCGTTTTGCAGGATCGAGAAGGCGTTGCGCGAGAACACTTCAAAGACCACCACTGCGATCAGGGGGATCAGAAGAAGTGCGATGAATTGACCTACACGATAATTGACAAGGTCAATAGCAGCTGTGATCGGGCGCTGCCAGGGAGTCATGTCTTCGGGCGTTTCACCAGGGGCTTCGGCACGTCGCTCAGCGATTAGTTCGTCCGCGATTTCCAGATCGGCAGGATTTGGTTCTTCAGCCATGTCGTGGTGTGTCCTTCGTAAGGTGGGAATTCAACCCCGCGCTTTTTATTCTGAATATCAGTAGATGGCGCTTGGAAAACAAAAAAATACGGGCTCTGTCAGGAGCCCGTATTTAGCAGAGGTTACAACATGTGAGTCAACAAACTGGTTGTACGGGCCCTGCATGGCATTCCGTACATTGCTAACATTATTTCAGTGTGTCGGCGTGTGCTTTACCCAAACTTGCGTTTGAAGCCTGAGCACCGGCCCAGAAAGGAACCGCGATGTCTGCGAAATCCTGTTGGGACTGCCAGACTTCTGCGAAGAACTCGTTCTCTTCAGCAGCCTCTTGCAGCAAGGTCTTTGCAGCGGCCATGTACTCGGTAAAGTAGTCAGCTGGTGTGTCTTCCAGAATAACACCTTCGTTGTCTACCAGTTCTTTCAGTGCCTTACCGTTTTCATAGATGCGGTAGGACATGGACTTGGACAGAGATGCGTTTGCTGCAACTTCCAGAGCTTTTTTCTCAAGATCGGTCAGCTCGTTATAGATATCCAGGTTCAGATACATGTCTGCGTTCACGACTACCTGATGCAAACCTTGCAGGTAGTAATGCTTTAGCACTTTCTGAAAACCGAAAACAGAATCAGGCTTTGGGCAGCACCATTCAGCGGCGTCGATTGTGCCTTTTTCCAGAGCTGGCAGGATGTCACCACCGCCCATCGCAACGGCGGGTACACCGATGGCAGCGTAAGCTGCGCCGACCATGCCAGGAGGCGCGCGGAAACGCAATTTACGGAAGTCTTCCATGGACGCAATAGGCTCTGGGAACCAGCCCAATGCCTCAGGACCAACCGGCTGCAACATGAAACCTTTGACGTTCACGCCCATCTCGCCCCAGAGACGGTCATAGAGCTCTTTGCCACCGCCGTATTGAAACCAGCTAAGGAACGCGATGTTGTCCATGCCAACACCTGCGCCCGCAATAGGTGCGCCGAAAAGGTTTGCAGCAACGTGCTTGCCTCCCCAGTAGTGCGTCCATGCAAAGCCAGCCTCAACGAGGCCTGCATCAACTGCATCCA
The DNA here is from genome assembly GCA_964352535.1 of uncultured Granulosicoccaceae bacterium. Taxonomy (GTDB): domain Bacteria; phylum Pseudomonadota; class Gammaproteobacteria; order Granulosicoccales; family Granulosicoccaceae; genus Granulosicoccus. The sequence goes on from CAYGSW010000081.1 coordinate 16,380, forward strand.
TAATGTCGCGAGGTCCCACAACAGCGCCAGCGGGCAGTACTTCTATCTGCAGCGAACCACCTGTGAGATCTGAGACGTCTTTCGCGAACTCTTTGAGCATGAACACTTCATCTGCGGTGTCCGGCAAAACCGATTGCACCCGAATCGTCGTGGTTTCGGCGAATGCAGTACCAACTGCCATTGCCGCACTCAGAGCAGTAGCTCCGAGCAAATGTGTAACTTTCATAGTTCCTCCAGGGAAATTTTTTAGTAAGAGAGGCGAGCGCCATGCCCGGCAACCGAGCATTGAGTTCTGCCCCTATTGGTTATTGATTGGCTTCGTTGAGTCGATACACTACTGAAACTGGCCAGGTGTTCAACCCCCATCAGACACCTGTCGAAAAAGACTGATGGTGCGCGAAGGGTCAGGCCACCTGAGGGACCAAGCATCTTGAGCAATGTACTGCGCCTGCAGTTTCCTCCAATTGGGTGACAAGGATGTCGCCTTTAGTCAGGCTACTATCCGGTTAACACGCCTTTCTCCATCTTTTGTTTGATGGAGGTCAAAGCGTATACCAAGTCCAGAGGGCTCGGTAGTGAGACGTAGAGTCTCATTACCGGACTTTCGTGTCAATTAGGAAAAAGTGTTCTGCCGTCACAAATGCATCAGGTCATAAAGTTCAGATTTTGTGTATCGAAATTTTGCAGATTGGGCAATACGTCACTGATCTGATTCTGCTGCAGACCGATCCAGTTTAGAAGAGTTGCGGCGTATTGGGTGGCCGATAAGGTGGGTAGAATTCGACCGCGATGAACAGAATCAGGACCATTAATATCCAGGATGGGTAGGGTGCCAATAATCTGACCGCCATTGACCGCTCCCCCCATCGCCATGAGATGGTTGCCCCAGCCGTGGTCGGTGCCATCGCCATTTGACAGCAGGGAGCGACCAAAATCAGATGCGGTGAAGGTTGTGACGTTTTCACTTTGGCCAAGCGTATCCAACTTGCTTTGAAAATAGCTCATGGCATTGGCCAGCTGTGCGAAGAGTTCGGGTTGCTCCTTGCTCTGGTTGTCGTGAACATCGAAGCCACCCATGGTGACGTAAAAAATCTGTCTTTTGAGGCCAAGCGATTCCTGAGCGTTGATTAATTGAGCCACCATGCCCAGTTTGGCCGCCAGTGGGTTGTTTTCCGGTACGTCCTCAAAAAAGGCTGCGTTGTTTTCCAGAACCTGCCCTAATTCAGCGGTCACTGACATGGCCCGTCGTTGCAGATCGGCATAGGCAGATGAGATTACATGGCGCCGTTGCAGATCAATGACACGCTCAAAGGCATCGGCTCGGGGTTGCTGCCAGCGCTCTTGGGCATTCATACCGTTGTAATTAAGAACGCCATCCTCAGTCATAGTGAACGGGCGCCTTGTTGCACTGGTTTGCCAGTAATTAGAGCCTGCTAGTGATATCGAAGTGAGATAGTCCTTTTGCTGGAACGTCTCCAGATAATCAGCAGCCTTTGCCCCCCAGCCGTCTACACCACGGCCACGTCCTTGCAGCTGCTGCCATTGAATGCTCTGGTCGCTGTGCGAAAAAAGCTGTGATGGAATGGCAACCGCGTTGTTTTCATATTGCTCCACGCTGGTAGGCTCTATAAGTGTTCCCACGTTGGCAATCATCGCCAACCTGCCTTCGTCATACAACGGCTGAAGTGATGCCGCACTGCGGTGCAGCGCAATGGGTGAGGCCCCGCCATTCAATGAAATCAAATCCTCGTAGCCAATGGCAAGATTGCCACGGGATTCGGCAAACGCGTTGTGTTCATAAGAATCAGTGGGCACCATGAGACTGAAGCCATCGCATCCGCCTTCGAGATAGATACACACGAGTGCGCGGTATTGATTATCAGCTACTGAGAGTGTGTCTGCACCGTAGGCCAAGGCCTTTAGAGGGTTTCCACCTAAGGCAAGGCCGGCTCCCGCTATGGTCTGGCTGCCACGTTTGAGAAAACGCCGTCGGCTGAATGTGGTCATAATGAGTTTCGCTTTGTTCTTATTATTGATTGCCTGTGTTTCGCTATCCAGTTACTTGCGTAACGTCGATAACAGAACACGGTCTTTAGAACTGCAGGGCAGCCTCAGGTGAGGAGGCAATCAGAAAAATTGCCTCAACAACTCGCGCAGAAGCGCCGTTGTCATAGTCTCTGGCACTCATCAGTGTCAGCACTTCATCGCGCAGTGCATCTGTCATGCGTCCGCCCAGTAACAGCATGTCCAGATGGTCCAGCAAGGCATCGCGCTCTGGTTCCAGTTCCATCTCACGAGTGATATCGATGGCAATACGCCTGCTATTGCCGTCATGCTTGTAGTTATGCGACCAGATAGTGTTTGCCAGCAGTCTGTTGGTTATCTTGATTATCGAGGTCTCATCCATGATCTGAAATTCAGGAGAAACCAGTCCATTGTCTCGTATCTGGCCCGGTTGGCTGAACGTAGGTCTGAAAAAATTGAACACTGACGGCGAGTGCAACGGCGCTTGGCCAAGCTCGCTTTCTGCCCATGCATAGTTGAAGTTGCGCGGAATTGTGTCAGGCTCGAAGGCTCTCCAGACCTGTGTCAGTCTAATCAATGGCTCTTTGAGTTTACCGAATGTCTCGGGCTGGTCCAGATGCCCAAGTCTGGCTTCGCTGTGCATCAGGATAGCTTTGATGGTGCTGGCAAGCGATCCTCTCTCGCCAGCGCTGTTGCGGTTGAAAACAGCGGCTACATCACGCACATATTGTGGTGATGGATTGCTAGTCACCAACCTTTGAATAAGTTGTTTTGAGATAAAGGGGCCAACGTTGGGGTGATTGAAGATGTTGTCGAGGGCGGCCTCGATGTCTTCTCGTGCAGTTGCACCTGCCGGTAATCTCTGGCCATCAAGCAGCGTCTTGCTCTGTTTGTCGTGAAACTCCTCCCAGGGTTGCATGGGAGTTATGTAGTCACTGTTCTTTGGCCATAGGAAATGCTCGGCATTGGCGAAGTGCCAGCCAGTGAAAACACGAGCAAAATTTTCAATAGTGTTTTGATCGTATGCAGGCAACGGTACGCCTTCCTGATCAAGTTGGGGTGTGCCGTCCTGATTCAACAGAACCTGTCCGATGCTGAACAGCTGCAGAATTTCACGCGCGTAGTTTTCGTCAGGTTGAATATTCTGCTCGATGTCTGGCCTGCGATTGCCTTTCATGCTCAGATATTCGCCCATGATCGGATTCAGCGTGACATCCTCTAGCAGACTCCGATAGTTGCCGAAGGAATGCCTTAACAGTATGTCGTAGTAGTTGGCGAGTCCGAATTGCTCATCACCCAGACCGCTGTCTGCGGAGACAACGAGTATCTGACTCAGGGCGAATGCAACGCGCTGACGTAGCTGGTCGTCTGCCTTGATTGCGTGTCGCCACCAGACGTTTACGTATTCATTCCAGTCGTTATAGTTGGCGGCTGCCAGCCCGTCACTCAGGAATGTTGCAGGTTTCAGCATTTGTTGATTGATCCACGCTTCAGCACTTGACTGTTGTGTCGTGGATATGTCGTTCATGGTTGGTCCGAAGGTGCCTTGTTCGAGCAGACGATAGGCATCGGCTTGGGTCAACGGACCATCGGGTGCAGAATTTGCCACTTCCGTGGCAGGCATGGCGGGCGCAAATGCCGGTTCCTGACTGCTCAGTGCGGTGGGGTTGTTGCCAATACCCGAACCACAAGCGCCAAGCAGCCATAGGCTGCTGAATAAAATGAGAAGAGATCGATTAATTACCATGCCCGCCATGCCAAGAGATTACTGATTGGCTAACGGCTTGAACGGCTGATTACAAAAGCACGTTATTTTTACGCTGTGATGCGGTTAGATAAGCATCTGCGGGAGTGTGACGCAGGTACTTTTTAAAGCGGGTGGTATGTTGTTGTCGAGGGTTGTGTGAATTCAATGATCAGTCGTTGCTACGACTCTTGTAGGAACGTTGAGCGAATGCCAAAGCCTCATCATCCATGGCAATGGTGGATTCTTCAATGCCAACGCCGCTTAGATCGGAGGTGTCATCAAGTGACTCATCAGCATCGTGCGATGCCAACGGGTGGGCTTTGCTGGCAGACGTGGCAAGCGAGGAGGGCAAGTCCATCTGCACGGTTGCATCCAAGGCATCATTACCAAATTGCGCAGGCGATATGGCAACGGTATCGGCATTGTCCAGATCGTCTTCAGTCAGACTGAAGATGGCAGCAGGCGCATTTCGTCGAGAAGCTGCGGCAATCTTCGATGTGCTGTGTGTTGAGCCCTGTCTTGGCTCTGGTTGTGGGTCGATATTGAGTCTGTTGCCCAATTCGAGGATTTCACGATCCTTGTGTTGAATGATGCGTTGTAGTCGATCGTGTGTTTCGGTGTGCTGACGGTTCAGTTCTATGGATTCAGCCCGCGCCTTTTGGTTGTTGGTGTCGTGCTTTTTTAAGGTTTCTGTCAACGTGCGGTTAGTGGCTTGCAGGGTTTTGGTTTCATTTGCAATAGACTGTAGCTGCTCTTCCAGATTCTCTGCGTCGTGCCTGGCAGTGTCTTCCAGCTTCCTGTAGCGCTCCTCCCATAACTGCGTTGTGCGGGCAAGCTGACGATGGCTCTTTGAACGTTGCATCATCCAGCCTGCAATCCAGCCCAATATGCTCGCGGCTGCAATGCACAGGAGTATCTCGGCATAGAGAACGGCCATGCTTTGCATGTGACTGATCAGTTGATTCATATCCATCAGAATTTGAACTCTATTCGTCGATTTATGGCACGACCGTCGGCAGTGCGGTTGCTTGCGATCGGAATTTCTTCACCAAAGCCCTTTGCCCTGAGATTCTGGATTGACACACCTCGCTCAACCAGATATTCACGCACAGTGGATGCCCTGGCAAGGCTCAATGCAAGGTTAGCTTCGGTACTGCCTGTTGAATCGGTATGGCCTTCTATGGTCACTACGGTATCCGGAAACTGGATGAGAACGTCAGCGATCCGATTCAGAACATCAAGGCTTTCTTCGACGAAAACATCGCTCTCGGATTCAAACAGAACGCGCTGCGTTGAAAGCTCAGCCATGGCCTCCTGAAGTGATTTGGCGGGGACTGCGTTTTCTGTCTCCACCTCTGTCTCGATTTCAATCTCAGGCTTGATTTGGGCCGCCGCGTTTTCTGAACGATCGAGCTCCGCGCCGGTGTCAGACTGATCTGTTGTTTCTGTTGTTTCTGTTGTTTCTGTTGTTTCTGTTGTTTCTGTTGTTTCTCTTGTTTCTACAGACTCAACCTGTTGTTCTGTGGCAGCATCCTGATCTGACGCTGTTTCTGTCTTAACGGGAGTTTGTGATAGTGCGCCAGCTTCTACGGCCGGTTCGTCAGTGCCGTCGGATTCAGTTGCAGCTGGTACAGATGTGGCGATGGACTCCTCGGCTGGTTCCGAAA
>CAYGSW010000082.1:0-21391 GCA_964352535.1 uncultured Granulosicoccaceae bacterium
CATGCCAGCGCACATTTGTACGGATTTGACAAAAAAAAAGCAACTTCCTTGATGGTTTGGCTGATTACCCTCCTTGCGTGTTCCGTTAATTTAATGAGTCTTGAGAATCCGTAACAGATCTTCAAGTTCGGCGCGCAACTGCCTTATCATCTGCTGCGACTGCGCGTTATCGTCTTTGACGGCATCACCGGCAAGATGCTGGCGTGCACCCCCAATTGTATAACCTTCCTGATAAAGAAGGCTACGAATCTGGCGGATAAGCATGACGTCGTGTCGTTGATAATACCGTCTGTTACCGCGCCGTTTTACCGGCGCAAGATCAGGGAATTCCTGCTCCCAGTACCGCAGCACATGCGGCTTGACCATGCATAAATCGCTGACCTCTCCAATGGTGAAGTAGCGTTTATTGGGTATGGTTGGTAGTTCGTTATTGTTGCTGAATTCCAGCATAAGCCTCTACGCGTGCTTTTAGTTTTTGTCCTGGGCGAAATGTCACAACACGCCGTGCAGAAATGGGAATTTCTTCGCCGGTTTTCGGGTTTCTCCCCGGTCTCTGGCTCTTGTTTCTCAGCACAAAATTGCCGAATCCGGATAGCTTGACGTCATGCCCGGTTTCCAGAGCAACCCTGATCTCTTCAAAAAAGTGTTCAACAAATTCCTTGGCCTCGCGCTTGTTGAGCCCAAGTTCGTCGAACAACATTTCCGCCATTGCTGCTTTTGTCAGCGCCATCTCAAACCCTTAGTACAGCCCCTAATGAAGCACCCAGTGCATCCGTTACTCGGGCTACAACCTTGTCCGCATCTTTGTCTTGTAGGGTGCGTGAAAAGTCTTGCAGAATCAAGCCTAAAGCCATGCTTTTCTTTCCTTTATCAATGTTTTCGCCTTGATACACGTCAAATATCCTAACGTCCACCAGTTGTGACTTGACGCTGTCTCTCACCACATCAAGCATCTGCTGGTATGTCACCGACTCATCAACCACGAATGCCAGATCACGTCGCACCTGCGGAAACCTCGAAAGCTGCGACGCCTTGGGCACTCTCGACTCACACAAGGCCTGCAGTGAAAACTCGAAGACCACAACACTTATATCTAGATCAAGCTGTTGCATGACGCCGGGGCTTAACGCACCGACATAGCCCACTAACGCACCATCCACCTGAACGGCTGCCTGTTGCCCGGGATGAAGCATGGACAAATCGCTTTTCACAAACGTTGCCGGCGAGCCATTGGCCTGCGCAAAAAGACTTTCAAGATGACGCTTCACCGCATAAAAATCCACCAGCTGCTCGTCAGCATTCCAGTTCTCAGCATCGAGTCGCCCTGCAACCAAACCGCCGAGCATCTCCTGCTGTTGTATTGAATCATCTATTTGCTGGACGTGGCCATGGCTTGCCAGAATAAAATCATCCAACTGATCAATCGGTCCGCGATCATCGTTGGGCAGAAAGCGTAAGCCTGTCTCGAATAGCTTCATCGAACCGATCTGCCGGCTTGCATTACGCTTGAGTGTGCTGATCAAGCCACCCACCAATGTGGTGCGCATGACCCCCAGTTCCGAGGACAAGGGATTGGCCAGAGGCAAGGCTACAAGGTCAGGTCGAAGTATGTCCTGCTGCCCCGCCTCAACGAAGCTGTAGGTGATGACTTCCTGGTATCCCATCGCAACCAATCGATTTTTCACGGCAATGACGGGCACTGCCGCTTCTGACAATGGCGTGAATACCGGTGTATTGGATGGATAAGTACGCGGCAATGAATCAAAGCCGAGAATACGCGCGACCTCCTCGATGTAATCCTCTTCGATCGCTAGATCATAACGATAGCTGGGTGCGTGCACCTGCCAACCGTCCTCGGTCACAGTGCTGGCAATTCCCAGGCGCGTGAATATGGTCTGCACAGTATCACTGGAGGGTGAAATGCCCAATACCCGCCGAAGCCTGGAATCTCTGACCTTGACCGCCAGGCGCTGTGGCATTCGTGATGGCTCGTTCCAGTCCATGGCTGGCCCCACCTTGCCACCGCCGATATTCAGCATAAGACCTGTCGCATATTCCAAAGCCTCTAGTTGTCCGGCAGGATCAACACCGCGCTCGAAGCGATGGGCCGAGTCGGTATGGCTGGCATATCGTCTGGGCTTGCCGGCGATCATTGTCGGCAGAAACAGCGCGCTTTCAAAAAAGATGTTGCGCGTCGTTTCGCTAACACCCGTATCCGCGCCGCCCATGATGCCAGCGATGCCTATTGGTCCACGATCGTCTGCAATTATTGTAGTGCTCTCATCCAGTGACACCTCTCGCCCATCAAGCAGTACCAGCTTTTCAGACGCCCTGGCCAGACGAACCTGAATGGCACCCTGCAATTTATCAAGATCAAACGCATGCATGGGCTGACCAAGTTCAAGCATCACGTAGTTGGTGATATCGACGGGTGAATTGATGGCCCTGACTCCCGAGCGGCGCAACCGCTCAACCATCCAGGCAGGCGTGGGTGCACTGATATCAATGTCCCGAATCACTCGACCGGTGAAACGGACACACGCCGAATCATCCGTAACCTGCACCGGCCATTGATCATCAATCTGTACGGGCATGGTGGTGATTTCATGCAGCAACATCGGCAAGTCATTGCGCGCGCACAGATCACGCGCAACTCCCCGAATGCTAAGACAATCACCGCGATCTGCCGTGAGTTCGATATCAATGATGGAATCATTCAGCTCAAGCCATTCAACCAGTGCTTGACCAGGTGGTGCATCATCAGCCAGCTCCATGATGCCACTCGCATCGTCTGATAATTGCAGTTCAGCGGCCGAACACAGCATGCCCATGGACACCTGACCACGCAGCTTCGCTTTTTTCAGCTTGGTGCCATCAGGCAGCTGACCGCCCACCTGGGCCAGTGCAGTCGTCAATCCGGCGCGGGCATTAGGCGCACCACATACCACTTGAACAAGCTCCTCCTGACCACAGTCAACTTGACAAACGCGCAAGCGATCCGCGTCAGGGTGCTGCTCGATACTGGCGATACGGGCAACCACCACATCAACAAACTCTGGTGCAGCCGACACGATTTCATCGACCTCCAATCCCATGAACGTAAGCTGATCACCGAGCGCCTCGGTATCCACGGGAGGATTCACCCACTCACGCAACCACTGTTCACTGAATTTCATGATGCTGCCTTGATGTGTATCTTGAAAGGAACTACCCGTCGATTGACGAGAACGACTTTACCTGCCCTGAAATCGTCAGGCTAGTGTGAGAACTAGTGAAACTGCGCAAGAAAACGCAGATCGTTTTCAAAAAACAGGCGCAGATCGTCAACGCCATAACGCAACATGGCTAATCGCTCTACCCCCATGCCGAAGGCGTAGCCTGTGTAGAGCTCCGTATCGATCCCAACGGCTCTGAACACGGATGGATGCACTACCCCTGAACCCAGTACCTCCAGCCATGGGCCTTTATTGATCCGGATATCCACCTCGGCCGATGGCTCCGTAAACGGAAAGTACGACGGTCGGAATCTTATCTCACAGTTATCCTGATCGAAAAACATGTTCAGAAACATGTCGAGATGACCCATGAGATCGCTGAGCGAAATATTTTCATCTACCAGCAATCCCTCTACCTGATGGAACATCGGGGAGTGCGTCATGTCCGAGTCACATCGGTAAACCCTGCCTGGTGAGATGATGCGCAGCGGTGGTTTGACACTTTGCATGTACCGAACCTGCACCGATGATGTCTGCGTGCGCAACAGTCGGTTGACATCAAAATAGAATGTGTCGTGCATTGCCCGAGCTGGATGATGCTCAGGCATGTTCAAGGCCTCAAAGTTGTGGAAATCGTCTTCAATCTCCGGCCCCGTCGCTGTGACGAAACCCAACTGCCCAAACAATGCACTGATGCGCTCAATGGTTAGCGTGATCGGGTGCAGCCCCCCAGTTGGGTGACCGCCTCCGGGCAGCGTTATATCCAGCGCATCACTGGCAAGCTTTTCGGCCAGCACGGCATTTTCCAGAATTTGCTTGCGCTCATCAATGAGCCCCTGTACGGCAAGCTTCGCCTGATTGACCGCCTGCCCGGCTGCAGGCTTTTCCTCGACCGGTAAACTGCCGATGGATTTCAGGACCCCGGTCAGGCGACCTTTCTTGCCTAGCAGTTCGACGCGAACAGTCTCAAGCTGCTCTAGCGTGCCGGATTCAGCGACCATACCGGTGGCTTCGTTAATCAGATTGTCTAAATCCAGTGGCATTGCTCGAAGATTCCGTTAGCGATTCAGCGGTGAATGGTTGAAGGGTGAACGTCTGTCAGACAAAAAAAAGGGGAACACCGAACCGCTTCGGAATTCCCCTGTGTCGATAAAGACAAAAAGCCGATGAATGTAAATGTATTACATCGGCTAAACAGCCGCCCAGGTCTGACCCCGGACAGCCGCCTCTAGGCTGGCAGGCCTGCCTTCGCTTTATCGACAATGGCAACAAACGCCGCTTCGTCATGAATGGCAAGATCTGCCAGCATTTTTCGATCGACTTCGATGCCAGCGATCTTCAGCCCTTGCATGAGGCGACTGTAGGTGATGTCATTGGCTCGCGCAGCCGCATTAATCCTGGCAATCCAGAGGCGTCGGAATACACGCTTCTTGGCTTTCCTGTCGCGATAGGCATATTGCCCGGCTTTGGTAACAGCCTGCTTGGCAACGCGGAATACCTTACTACGGGCACCCCGATAACCTTTGGCCTGCTTGAGAACTTTCTTGTGACTGGCGCGCGCTGTGACGCCGCGTTTTACTCTTGGCATTGCTGGCTCCTAGCGAAGATTGGGCAACATACGTTTGATCAGCACGACATCGTTCTCATGAACCATGTCTCCACCGCGTAGCTGACGCTTACGCTTGGTGCTTTTCTTGGTAAGAATGTGACGCATGTGCGAGCTCTTGCGCTTGTAGCCGCCGGAACCCGTACGCTTGAACCGCTTGGCGGCTCCCGATACGGACTTTTGCTTGTTGGACACTGTTTAACTCCTGAGTAATAAGGCAACAAAGTGCCTGCGAGCGAGATCACCGGTGACGTCGTAGTGTCGGTACGCCAGTGCGGTGTTTGTAAACTACTGATTTAAAACAGCTATTAGCTGTTTATGTCGTGTATCCGAGCTGACTTGGCGTAGCCACTCCAACCCAGCCGCACATTCTAATGCTTTTTGGGTGCAATAACCATAACCATTTGCCGGCCTTCCAACTTTGGAAACTGCTCAACGGTACCAAGTTCTGACAAATCCTCCTCGACACGCTTGAGCAATTTAGCCCCAAGCTCGCGGTGAGCCATTTCCCGACCGCGAAAACGCAATGTGATTTTGGTTTTGTCGCCGTTCTCCAGAAATCTAACCAGATTCTTCAGCTTGACCTTGTAATCGCCGTCCTCCGTTCCTGGCCGAAACTTGATCTCTTTAAGCTGTGCGGTTTTCTGCTTCTTGCGACCCGCGTTCTGCTTTTTGTTAGCCTCAAACTTGAATCTGCCGTGATCCATGATCTTGCAGACCGGCGGCGTTACATTCGGCGAAATTTCTACCAGATCCAGGCCCGACTCGGCGGCTGTTTCCAGCGCTCTCTCGATAGGCACAACGCCAATCTGTTCGCCTTCGGCGTTAATGAGTCTGACTTCAGAGACGTCTATCTCTTCGTTCTTCCGATTAATCTTTTTAGCGGAAATGGATCAGCCCTCCTGCACGGCTGTATTTACAGCGCCCTGGCCGCGGTTGGCGACCTCATTATTAAGCATCAAATTAAGTTCTTCCAAGGTTAAAACGCCAAGGTCTTCGCCGTCGCGCGTACGCACAGCAACTGACCTGCTTTCTACTTCACGGTCTCCTGCGACGAGCAAATAAGGAACACGTTGCAGTGTCCATTCGCGAATCTTGAAGCCGATTTTCTCGTTACGCACATCAGTCTGAGCGCGTAACCCGCTATTTTGCAACACTTCTGCCACTTCTTCAACGAAAGAACTCTGCTTGTCGGTAATGTTCATGACAACAGCTTGCACAGGCGATAGCCATAGTGGCAGTTTACCTTCAAAATTTTCGATAAGAATACCGATGAATCGCTCGAAGGAACCCAGAATAGCGCGGTGCAGCATGACAGGGATCTGACGCTCGCCATTCTCGTCAATGTAGCTGGCATCCAATCTGCCCGGCATGGAGAAATCCACCTGCATGGTGCCACACTGCCAGACACGACCAATGCAGTCTTTTAACGAAAACTCGATTTTGGGTCCGTAGAACGCCCCCTCACCCGGAAGCTCTTCCCAGGGCAGCTGTTTAGCATCCAGCGCATCAGCCAGTGCTTTTTCCGATTTGTCCCAGGCCTCATCACTGCCTACACGCTTAGGTGGGCGTGTGGACAATCGATAAATGATCTCGCTAAAACCAAAGTCTTTATAGACGTTGTGCAGGAAATCGATAAAGGCGCTGACTTCCTCCTGAATCTGCGATTCGGTGCAAAAGACATGTGCATCATCCTGAGTAAAGGCACGCACCCGCATGATGCCGTGCAAGGCACCGGACATCTCGTTGCGATGACAAGACCCGAATTCTGCCAGACGTAAAGGCAAATCACGGTAACTCTTGAGGCCTTGATTGAACACCTGTACGTGGCAGGGGCAATTCATTGGCTTGACGGCGTACTGTTTGTCATCAGTCTGCACCGTGAACATGTCGTCGCCGAATTTATCCGCATGCCCGCTACGCTCCCACAAGGAAAAATCCACCACTTGTGGTGTCTTGATCTCCTGGTAGCCATGCGCCACTTGCTGCTTGCGCATGTAGTCCTCGACCTCGCGATAGATCGCCCAGCCTTTGGGATGCCAGAACACCATGCCCGGCGCCTCGTCCTGCAAGTGAAAGAGATCTTGCTGCTTGCCAATCCGGCGGTGATCTCGTTTCTCAGCCTCAGCCAGATTGTGCAGATAGGTTTTCAGCTCTTTCGGGTTGGCAAACGCGGTGCCATAAATACGCTGGAGCATGGGATTGTTTGAATCACCTCGCCAATAAGCACCCGCCAGCTTGGTCAGTTTGAACGCTTTCAAATGACCTGTGTGAGGCACATGCGGGCCACGGCACAAGTCAGTGAAATCCCCCTGAGAATAAAGTGACAACGTCTCGTTGCCAGGAATGCTGTCGATGATCTGCGTCTTGTATTCTTCACCCATGTCTTTAAACAGCTGCAGGGCATCATCGCGACTGATAGTGGAGCGTTGCAGAGAAATTGCCTGATCGGCCAACTCTTTCATGCGCTTTTCGATCGTCTCCAGATCTTCAGGCGTGAAGGATCTTTCGTAGTCGAAGTCGTAATAGAACCCGCCCTCGATAACCGGTCCGATGGAAACTCTGGCTGTGGGAAAGAGTTGCTTGACCGCCTGGGCCAGCAAATGCGCAGTGCTATGCCGTAACAGTGGCAGCGCCTCCTCACTCTTGTTCGTGACCACGGCCAGCCTGGCATCATGGTCCATGACGTGACTGGCATCTACAAGCTCGCCATCGACAACGCCAGCAAGCGTGGCCTTGGCAAGCCCGGCACCAATGTCGGCGGCGACGTCCATGACAGTAACGGGATTGGGGTATTGACGAGTGGAATCGTCCGGAAGCGTAATTATTGGCATGTTGACAGTACTCTTGGATTGATCATCAGTGGTGACCCCCACAATGGGCCACGTAGTTGGGTCAGTGGTGGCCGCTACGAGAGGCCACATGTATCCTTCAAAAAAGCGCAGAAGCGACTAGCAAAATCAGCTTTTGCTCAGGTTCCTGCAAATCGGGCTCACAGTGTAGTTCATTGTTGACCTTCGGCGGACAACTGCTTACACTTACGCACAACGGCAGGCGCGTAGCTCAGTTGGTTAGAGCATCACCTTGACATGGTGGGGGTCGTTGGTTCGAATCCAATCGCGCCTACCAATTTTCCCTGAAATGTTGTCAGTGCTATACGAAGCTCCTTAGCTCCCCTGTAACCGTCCAACACAAGGCCGCAACACCGGGTAGAGCAGCACACACTTGGCAATGCGCCTCAATCGCAAGGCCACACCCGTGTCTCTGAATGAACTCAACGCAGTATCCCCTATCGATGGCCGCTACGGCTCGCGTACCGCCAAACTGCGCGAAGTCTTCAGCGAATTCGCGCTCATACGCGAGCGAGTGCGTGTGGAGCTGCGCTGGCTTATTGCGCTAAGTGAACATCCGGATATCGTTGAACTACCGGGTATCGACGCCAGTACTCGCGAGTCATTGCTACAACTGGGCGAGCTCAGCATGGACGATGCAGCCGCCATCAAGACCATCGAGCGCACCACCAATCACGACGTCAAAGCGGTTGAGTACTTCATTAAAGACAAGTTGCAAGCGTATCCTGAGCTACACGCCAAACGCGAGTTCGTCCACTTCGCCTGCACATCCGAGGACATCAACAACCTGTCATACGGATGTATGCTGGCGCGCTATCGAACCGACATACTCCTGCCCGACTGTCATTCACTGATTGCCAATCTACGTCAGCTGGCTCATGAACACGCTGGTGTGCCCCTGCTCAGCAGAACGCATGGACAAACCGCAAGCCCCAGCACAGTAGGTAAGGAATTTGCCAATGTGGTCGCTCGTCTGGAACGCCAGGTGGACACGATCACCAACGTCAGACTGCTTGGCAAGATCAACGGCGCCGTTGGCAACTACAACGCGCATATCAGCGCCTACCCCGATATGCAATGGCCAGAATTCGCGCAAGATTTTGTCAACTCTCTGGGTCTTGAGTTCAACCCCTACACCACGCAGATAGAACCTCATGATTGCATTGCCGAACTGTTTGATGCCGTATCACGATTTAACGTCATCCTCATTGACCTGTGCCGAGACTGCTGGGGATACATATCATTGGGCTATCTGTCGCAAAAGCCGGTCGCAGGCGAGATTGGTTCATCCACCATGCCGCACAAGGTCAATCCGATTGATTTTGAAAATGCCGAAGGCAATCTGGGCCTCGCCAATGCCATGTTTGATCACTTGAGTCGAAAACTGCCTATCTCTCGCTGGCAACGCGATCTCACCGATTCAACCGTGCTGAGAAATCTGGGCGTGGGAGCCGGCTACACAGCCATCGCTCTGGCATCGCTGGAAAAAGGCCTGGGCAAACTGGGCGTCAACCGCACAGCACTCGCCCATGATCTTGACAACGCCTGGGAGGTTCTTGCCGAACCCATTCAAACCGTTATGCGACGACATGATGTGCCGAATGCTTACGAGGCACTCAAGGCATTGACGCGTGGCAACACCATCGATAAGCAGGCTATCCAAGACTTCATCGAGACACTGGACATTCCAGAGGTAGACAAGCAACGGTTACGGACACTCACACCTGCAGCTTACATCGGATTGGCAGAGTCTCTGGCCTCATCAAGCTAGCTTATTAATACAATGTCTGACTCTCTATTCAATGATGTTATACACTGGCCAGCCGGGATCAATGAACAGGTTTTCCTGAGCGAGTACTGGCAGCAAAAGCCTCTGCTGATTCGTCAGGCGTTTCCGGATTTTGATACTCCCTTGCCCGCTGACGAGCTGGCGGGGCTGGCGCTGGAGCCCGAGACTGCCGGCCGCATCATCACAAAGGATGAGAACGCGGCCTATCATCTTGAACAGGGACCGTTTGCCGAAGATCGATTCAGCTCACTAACCGGCAACCAATGGTCGCTGCTTGTCACTGATGTCGAGAAACACATACCCGAATTCAAGGCCTATCTGCAGCCCTTCCGATTCATCCCGGACTGGCGTATCGACGATCTGATGATCAGCTACGCACCGGATGGAGCATCAGTTGGCGCTCATGTGGATGAGTACGATGTATTTCTGTTGCAAGGTAGTGGAGTTCGCACTTGGCATATTGATTCAAGAGTTCACGCTGTTCATGAAATGCGAAAAGACGGCGATCTAAAGCTTCTTGCCAACTTCGACGCCACCGATACATGGGATCTTATGCCAGGCGACATGCTGTATTTGCCACCGAATATGGCTCATCACGGCATTGCTAACGGCGATGATTGCACTACCTGGTCTATTGGATTTCGCGCACCACGCCTGCCCGATCTTGTTTCAAGGATGGCTGAACTGATCGGTGAACAGATGACGTCTGAACGTTACACCGATGGCGCGTTGACACCGGCACAACACGGAGAAATATCCGAGGCTAGCGTTCAGCGATTCAAGACAATCTGGACCCAGGCAACACAGCTGGGCGACAAAGACTTCGCGCAGTTACTGGGACGATGGCTGACTGAATCGAGCGTTACGGACGCTACACACGGCGTTAATCCTGCTTCCGATTCCTTCTTCAATATGGGGAATAAAAGTCTTCGCTTTGACAAAGAGCCGTTTAGCCGGTTTGCCTGGGTCAGTGTCACAGCGGACAAGGCCATGCTGTTTGTGGATGGAGAGAGCTTTACCTGTTCAACAGTATTTGCGCAGCATTTGTGCGCTGCACCTCACGTTGTGACAATTGACGCCAAAACGTGTTCGATAGACGATATGCAGGCCATTCAGTTGCTGGTAACTCAAGGTAGCCTGTACAAGTAAAAAACGATTTACGAGGCCTTGGCATTATTCTCAATACCGTTGATGGCTTCCAGCAGTGCACCAGAGGAAAACGGCTTTTCCAGAAACGCGCACGCTCCCATCGCAATTGCATGCTCACGCAATCCCGGCTTGCGGCTGGCAGTCATGATGATGCAAATGATGCCACCAGCATCTTGCAATGACACCATATTTTGCATCAAAGTGATGCCATCACCATCGGGCAAATTAATGTCCAATAACGCAACGTCGGGGATCTGTTGCTCCACACTGATAATCGCCTCCGCAACGCCTGATGCCAGCAACACGTTATAACCAGCCGCTCTCAACCTGATCTGAAGCGCCAGCGCAATAGGGCGATCATCTTCGACGAGTAGGATGGTGTCTGGGTTCATCATCAAAATTACGGATGAGATTGAGGTTGTGTTGGTTTTAGTGACATAACTGATCAATGGCATCAGTCAGTTGAGACGCCTGAAACGGCTTCTCCAGAAAGCGAGAAGAGTTGTATTTTCCTGCTCTCATTCTCATCTTGGGATCCTTGCTGGCGGTAATGAAAATGATCGGTGTACTTGCTAGCTCTGCTGATGCACGCATTCTGTCTGCAACAACAAACCCGTCACCACCAGGCAGGTTGATATCCAGCAACACGACTTCCGGTCTGCATTTAATCGCCACGTTCATGGCGTAAAAAGCATCGGGGGCGGAATCCACCTCATATCCCATAGACGTCAATCGCAAGCTCAGTGCCATGGAAATTTTCTTGTCGTCTTCTACTACCAGTACGCTGTGCATTTTGTTTTTATTTTTGTGTGGCTCAGACTTGAACGAACTAACGGCCGTGCACGCCACCCCCTGATAGGTCATCACTATTGCGTCACGCAATCAGAAGGTTACTTGTACTGATATGTGGGTTACATCTCCCAATTTTTGTAGACTTGAGCGTGTTGCGGTTACATCGGCTGCCTAATGGCCTGATACGCAAGCTTGGCGTCGGTGACCCACGCGCTGCATAGCGGCTGCTTTTTGTAGCTATGATTCTGCGACGTTGCGGTGCCTTTGAGAGCGCCGGGAAAGGACGTGCCAGATTATTGCGTTGCAACAAGCCCGGCCCGCTTGAGCCTCAGCCATTGCAGCCCGATGATACTGAGCGCGTTCTTGATAATGCCCTTGTCGACCATGGCAAACGCTTCTTCAGCACTGACAACGCTGACTTTGATGTCTTCATCCTCGCAGGCCAATCCATGATGACCCCCTACGCCAGACAGGTCGGTTTCTGCATAAAAGATAAAGACCTCTTCGGTGCTCGCACCCGGGCTTGCCAGATAGTGTGACACTAGCTGAACTTGGGTGAGAGTCAGACCCGCCTCCTCTTTGCCCTCTCGTATGGCCACCTGCTCAGGCGTTTCATCCGTATCAATCATGCCAGCTACAATTTCTGTGAGCCATGGATCAGGGTGCTGATGCATGGCTCCAATGCGAAACTGCTCCAGCAATGCAACACTGTCGGTAACAGGATCATAGGGTATGAGACCCACAACATTGCCACGCACAAACATTTCACGCGTGACGAGACCGCTGCTGCCACCTGCATGACGTTCGTGGCGGAATGTCACTGAATCAATCTGGTAGTAGCCCTCGTGCACCGTTCGTCGCGACTCCAGACTCCATTGACGAGCTTTTTGTGATGTGCTCATGAAAATTACGATTCGTTTTTCAGCTCAAAAAACCTTGATCAGGATTGTGCAACTTCAACCCCGTGCCCTGCCCGATAAACAGGCAGTCTTTCAAGCTCGTGGCATGCCACGCTGGCCTGCCCCATTTTGCGCTGCTCCGGTTGCACGCTAGCACAACGTTCGGCCGCATACGGACAGCGCGGGTGATAGAAACAGCCCGATGGCCGGTTTATGGGGTCTGGTATTTCGCCGGCAGGCGGTTGGTGCTGTCGACCGAAACCGTCCAGGCGAGGCGCAGCTTCAAGCAGCATGCGCGTATAGGGATGTTGAGGTGATTCAAACAGCGCTTTGGCAGGAGCTGTTTCCACAAGCGTCCCCAGATACAAGACGCCGATGGTGTCGGCCATGTATCGCACCACAGACAGGTCATGGGTAATAAACAGATAAGTGAGTCCAAGTTGTGATTGAAGGTCACGCATCAGGTTCAGCACTTGCGCCTGGACCGACACATCCAGTGCCGAGGTGGGCTCGTCGCACACGATAAGCTCAGGCTTGGATGCCAGTGCTCGCGCAATTCCAATGCGCTGACGCTGCCCACCTGAAAACTCATGCGGGTAGCGTGCAGCATCGGCGGCCGACAAGCCCACTTGCTCGAGGAGCTCTGCCACCCGACGGCTTCTGTCAGCTTTGCCAATGTCAGACTCGAACGCCAGAATAGGCTCACCGATAATTTCATCAATACGCCAGCGCGGATTCAAACTGGCATAGGGGTCCTGAAAGATCATCTGGATACGTCGCCTGAGCTGGTTCTGCTCCTGTGCATCAGCTTTCATGAGGTCTACCCCATCAATGACAACGCGCCCACTACTGGGTGGCATCAGCCCCACCAGCATCTTGGCAATGGTCGATTTGCCCGAACCCGATTCCCCCACAAGCGCAAACGTAGTACCCTTTGTAATCGAAAAATCCACTGACTCCACAGCGCTGAGCAGGCGTTTGGGCTCTCTGGCCAATACACGGTTTAGCCAGGGGCTGGATACGTCAAAACGCTTGCCCAGGCCCTCAACCTCAACCAGCGCACGTTCAGTTTGCTCAGTCATAGCGCCGCTCCATCATTACTGCTTGCACCATGCTCGTGGTGTGTATGCACGGGAGCAACAGCGGGATCATGCAAGTAGCAGGCTACTCGATAGTCATTGTGCACAAGCAGTGGAGGACGTGCATCAACACAGTGAGTCATAACATGTTTACATCGTGCAGCAAACGCACAACCCACCGTAGCATTACGCAAGCTTGGCATTGAACCTGGTATTTGCTGCAACCGCTCTCCCTGCTTGCGCGTAGCACTGGGTGTAGCACCCATCAAACCGGTTGTGTACGGGTGCATAGGGGCTTGCATGACGCTGGTAGTGGGGCCAATTTCTGCAACACGCCCGGCGTAGAGCACCGCTACCTTATCGGTGGTTTCTGCAATCACGCCCATATCGTGCGTGATGAGCATGACGCCCATGCCGCGTTTTAGGCAAAGATCCTTCAGCAGCGTAAGAATCTGTGCCTGTACTGACACATCCAGCGCTGTTGTAGGTTCATCGGCAATGACCAGTGATGGCTCAGCGATTAACGCCAACGCTATAACCACACGCTGACGCATACCACCGGAAAATTCGTGAGGGTAGGCGTTCAAGCGCTGCGCAGCTCCGGGAATACCCACATCCTCAAGCGCTGCCAGGGCACGCTCACGCGCTTCGGATCGAGAAATGGGCAGGTGTGTTAATGCTGTTTCAGCTAATTGATCACCAATGCGTTGCAGTGGATTAAGACTGGTCAATGGATCCTGGAATATGGTGCCAATCCGTCGACCTCTGATTTTTTTCAACGCAGGCAAAGGCAGATTATCAATGCGTTGCCCCAACAGAGACACCGTACCTCCGGCTATATGTGCAGGCCGTTCCAGCAGGCCGATAATAGCCGCACCGGTTATCGATTTTCCCGCTCCCGACTCACCGACAACACCGACGATCTCACCGGCGTTAATCTGCAGACTCACGCCATCCACAGGGACAAGCGTGCCGCGTCGTTGCGCTATCTCAACACGCAGGTTGTCAACGTCAAGAAGAAGACTGGCGTCGCTGGTATTCACGGAGGTGTGCTGTTTATTCATGCGTATCAGCGCAGCTTGGGGTTCAGGACGTCGCGTAACCAGTCGCCCAGTAGATTAACTGACAAGGCAAGTAGCAACAGCGTCATGGCAGGAAACAGAATGATCCACCATTCTCCCGAGAACAGATAGTCTTGCCCGGTGCGAATCAAAGTGCCCAACGAAGGTTTGGTGGGTGGTGCACCAACACCAAGAAATGACAATGTAGCTTCAGCAATAATGGCCAATGCCAACGATATCGTAGCGATTACCAGTACGGGTCCCATGACGTTGGGTAGCAGGTGCTTACGCAAGATGACATGCCGAGGCCTGCCAATCAGTCTTGCAGCTTGCACATAGTCCTTGTTGGCCTCCACCATGGTGGAACTTCGCACTGTGCGAGCAAACTGCACCCAGTCGGACAAGCCAATGGAGAAAATCAGCACCCATACCGCCATCTGGTCGCGAAGCTCAGGCGGTGTCAGACCACGAGCGACACCGAAGATCAACAAAGCAACCAGAATGGAAGGAAATGTCAGCTGAATATCAGCGATGCGCATGATGACAGTATCCACCCAACCACCGGCATAGCCTGCAATCAAACCCAGCGTGACGCCCAGCGATGCAGCCAGCAAAACAGCAGCCACACCAATAAATAGCGACAAACGCATGCCGTACAGAATGGTAGAAAAAATATCCCGGCCCTGGTCATCCGCGCCCAGCCAGTACACATTGCCTGAACCCATTGCAGCCTCCATCGGAGGTGAAAACCCGTCCATCAGATTGAGACTGGAAGGATCGAATGGCTGGTAAGGCGCTACCCAGGGTGCAAAGATCGCCATCGACACGAGCAAGAGAAAAACCACTGCCGACACGATAGCTATCGGCGTGTTCCTGAACGACCAGCACACATCTGATTGCCAAGCCCGCTGGTACCAGCGTTGCGGGCTTGCAGTTTCGCTTTGAAGTGTATTCATCGTCTACCTTTTGGCAACTCGCAGGCGTGGATCAATGACGGCATACAGTAGGTCCACCAGCAGATTGAGTACCACAAACATGGCCCCGACAAGCAGCAGATAAGTTGTCATAACCGGTATGTCCACAAACTGCACGGCATTGATGAACAACAGGCCAACTCCCGGCCACTGAAATACTGTCTCGGTAATGATGGCGAATGCGATGATCTGACCAAGCTGCAGCCCGATGATAGTAATTACCGGCAACAAGGTATTTTTCAACGCATGCGAAAAATTGATGGCGCGTTCCGATAAGCCTCGCGCTCGAGCGAAGCGGATGTAATCCGCACGCAGAACCTCCAGCATTTCCGCACGCACCAGCCGCATGATAAGCGTCATCTGATATAGGCCCAGCGTAATGGCGGGCAAGATGATGGACTTGATGCCCGACCCGGTGGCGAGTGATGTCTCGATACCAAATAGAGTGCCTGTATCGCCCCGACCGAAAGAGGGTAGCCAACCCAGCTCAACCGCAAATATCCAGATAAGCAGAATGCCGATCAGAAAGGTGGGCAAAGAGACGCCAATAAGCGACAGGCCCATGATACTGTTGGCCAGCCATCCTTCGCGTCTGATGGCTGTATACACACCAAGACCAATACCAAATATCAATGCCATAACAGCGGACACCAATGCAAGTTCAAGTGTTGCTGGAAAACGCTGCGTTATCAGTTCGGCGACAGGTACGCCATTTCTGTAGGAAATACCAAACTCACCTTGTACTGCGTTTCCTACAAAGCGCCCGTACTGTAACAAGATGGGATCGTTGAGGCCGAGACGTTCTCGCAGCTCTACCCTGTCAAGCGCTGTGGCTTCTTGCCCGAGAATGGATTCAAGCGGATCGCCCATGAAACGGAACATGCAAAATGCAATGAATCCGACAATCAGCAAGACAAACGCGCCCTGAAAAACTCGACGAATGATGTACGCAAGCACGGGCTAATCGCTCCGGTTAAACGGCAACGAGCCCGCAATAGCGGGCTCGTTTACCATGGACAATACCGTCCTGATTGAAAGTAGCTATGATGAAAGCCTCAAGACGGCACATACATCACTGCGCGTAGCTTAAGAACTTGAAATGTGGCTGATCTTCAGGTTGCACGGGAAATTCAATTCCGTCCGCCATGCCCCAGTTAAGAATCTGGTGATGGATTGGCAGATAGATGACTTCGCTCTGTACCACATCCCAGATTGCGGCTACGGTGCTGGCACGCTTCTCAGTGTCGGTTTCCGAACCCAGAGACACGATCATGGCATCCACTTCCGGGTTGGAAAATCGAGTGCCGTTCCATGAGCCTCTGTCATCAGTTGATGTGTGCACCAGAAAGTTGAAGATATACTCTGAATCAAAGGTTGGAACGCCCCAACCGAGCATGTAAAAATCTGTTTCCTTATTGGCGATCAATGGAAAATGCTGTGCCTTGGGTTTGGCATCGAGGTTCACGGTGACACCGATCTGAGCAAACATACCCACCGCAGCCTGACAAATTGCTTCGTCGTTGACATAACGATCGTTGGGGCAATTCAGGGTCACGGTAAAACCGTCAGCATATCCAGCATCAGCCATCAATTGCTTGGCAGTATCCATGTCACCTTCCGGAAGTGCATCCAAAGCCTCAGTCCAGCCGTCAACGAACGGAGGCATGATGACACCCGTAGGTTCTGACTGATCACGCATGACAACCTTTTGAATGGCCGCACGATTGATCGCCATGTTCATGGCCTGGCGCACGCGCAGATCGGCAAACGGGTTTTTGCCCTCAACATTGTCATTGGCAAGATCATCATCGCCAACGTTCATGCCGAAGAAGATCGTGCGATTTTGTGGTGCCTTGTTAACTTTCAGATTATCTGCCTGGTCTACCCGGGCAAGATCCTGGACCGGAACATCCTGTATGAAATCCACCTCACCTGACAACAGCGCAGCGACTCGTGTACCGGCTGATTGTATTGGTGTGTAGACGATTTCACTGACTTCCATCGGGAATTCGTCCTTACCCCAATAATCCTCGTTTGCCGTAAGCACTGTCTTTTCATCAATGACACGGGATGCCAGGCGGAATGCTCCGGTTCCATTAACGTTGCGCACGGCAAAGTTATCACCGCCGTTATCAAAATCCTGTGGATCCTCAGCGCCGTTGGCTTTTGTCCATCCCTCATCCATGATGAACAAGTTGGTCAGGTTGCTGGGGAGCAACGGGTTTGGACCTTCTGTAATCAGATCTACGGTGTAGTCATCCACCTTCTTGATGTCGACAACCGATGTCAGGAGCTCCTTCATCGCAGAATTGGGAGCGCGTGCACGATTGATGGAAAAAACAACGTCATCGGCATTGAACGCTGCACCATCATGGAAGCTGACGCCTTCTCTGAGGGAAAAGCGCCAAACGGTTGGATCTTCGGTGACTGCCCAGGACGTGGCAAGTGCGGGAATAATCTCGCCCGCCATATCACGCTGTAGCAATGGCTCATACATCTGATGGGCAAGCGTGTGAGTCGGGCCTTCGTTTTGAGCATGCGGATCCAGTGTGAGTGAATCACCGGCGCTGGCCCAGCGTAGGGTATTGGCATTTGCCATGGATAGACTGGCAAGCGTCAGGGCGACTGCCGAGGCTATCGTAATCGTGGGGCGGTGCAGCATACTGCTTCTCCTTAGGGTTCAAGTGCCCGAAGTATAAGGTACGAAACGCCCAGCCGCATAGCCTATCGAAAATCCGAAGGCACAAACGTCTGATTATTCAGCCGTACACCCGTATCTGGCATGCCGCTTGTCGCTTTGAGGTTTCGCCTCGCTGGTGCTCTTCTTCTGACACACACGTTCATTGGCTGTGCACAACCCGCTTTTGCGCACTACCAGCGCGCAGGGAATTCAACGAAACCGACAGGGTGCTCAGCCCCATAGCCACGACCGCCATGACGGGATGTACAAATCCGAGCACTGCAGCAGGCAACAACAGACTGTTGTAAAGTAGCGCCCACACAAGGTTGCTGCGAAGAACAGCAGAGGCACGTGCGGCAATCCTCAGCGCTATCACTATCCGGTCAAGACCACCATCAAGCACCGCCATGGCAGCAGCACTTCTTGCCAGGTCACTGGCTTTGCCAGTGGCAATACCCACTGCGGCTGCAGCTAGTGCCGGTCCATCATTGAGACCATCACCAACAAAAGCGACCACCCGTTCTTGCTCATTGAGTTCCCCAACCATAGCCGCCTTGTCTTCGGGCGAGGCACTGGCACGCCACTCAATGCCCAGACTTGAAGCCACAGCCTGAACGCTATCAGGTCGATCACCACTGACAAGTGTGATCTTCATGCCAAGTTGCTTGAGTGTCGTAACAAGTTCGGATGCATCAGGGCGTAGCGCATCGGCAAGGTAGATACTTCCCGCCCAGTGACCATCAATCGCCACACAAACTTCACTGGAACATCGAACCTGTGCATCCGGATTATCCAAGGAACCTATACATGTCACACCGCGCGCTATCAACCATTGTCGTGAGCCTGCAAGCACGGTGCTGCCACCCATTAATACAGACTCGACCCCACGCCCGGCATGTTCACGATAGTCTGCAAGCACCTTTGCAAACGTAGCGTCTTGTTCGTTCAGCGAAGCACTGGCGACAATGGCTACCATCAATGGATGCCTGGAGGCATGGCCTGCCTGGGCCGCCAGTGATATCACATCATCTGCGGCGTACTCGACGTTGGCATGTACCTTGACAACGCATGGGTTGCCCACCGTCAACGTGCCAGTTTTGTCAATCAGCACCGTGTCCACCATTCGTGCCTTTTCCAGCACACTCGCATCACGAAACAGGATGCCCTGCCTTGCCGCATTGGTCGCAGTCACTGAAACCACCAACGGTACGGCTAATGACAAAGCACAGGGACAACTGACTACCAGCACAGCTAACGCGCGCTCGAGTGCCAGGTTAAAAGACACACCACTGACTATCAGTACCAGCATCACTGCACTTGAAATAACGATCAACAGCGGCACCAACCAGAAAGCAATCTGATCACTCAGCTTCATCAGGTTGGTTTTTTTGTTTAACAGACGTCCGACCGAACTGGCAAGTACATCCATCCTTCGGCTACCAAGTGTTGTACTGATGCGCACATCCACAATGCCATCCACATTGAGAGTGCCCGCAAACACCTCATCACCCGTCTGCCGATATTCAGGCACCGATTCTCCGTTGAGCAGCGCTGTGTCGATAGACGCACCTCCCCGGACAATCACACCATCCATGCAAAGTCGCTCACCGGCATGACTTTGAATCACATCGCCCTCACAAAGCTTGCGCAATGGCACAAGTTCTGATGCTTGAGCATTGATGATGCGACGTGCCTGTACCGGTGATAGATCCAACAGCGACCTGATCGCACTGGAGGCTTTACGGTGCGCACCAAAGTCTGCAATGCGTGCCAGCAACTGAAATGTCACCAGCATGACCGGCACATCAAACCAGACATGTGAGCCGCCGTTGTACAGCGTAATCAGTGATCCTGAAACAGCCGCAATGGTTGCAACAAATATCAACGAATCCATACCAGGAACGCGTTCACGCAGACCCAGCCAGCCCAGTTTCAAGAATGGCGCAGCAGAAAAACTCAAAACCGGAATGGACAGGACGCCCGAAAACACGGCAAGGTACCAGGCAAAGGAGGCAGAAGGCAGCTCGATAAACAGCCTGACCATGCTGGCCATCATCACCCACAAACCAAACCCCACAGCTACTCCAAGACGGATGCGCAGCTGTCGTTCAAAGTGCGTTGCACGCGAAGGCTGAGCACCCTCACCTACAGGTTGGGTGGCATAACCCAGTCGTTCTATAGACTGCCGAATGGCAGAAACTTCTATGACCTCTGGCTGATATTGAACGATAGCGGTATCGCCCAAAAACGATACGCTAACATCAGTAACACCGGGCAGACGCCTGACTGCGCGCTCCACTGTGGCTGCACAACCGCCACAGAACATGTTCTCCACAGCAAAAACACATTCTTCAGATTCAGGCGCTTCAGACGTGGAGGTGGTGCTTAGGGTATCGGCAGTTCTGGCAGCGTTAGTCGTGTCTGCAGCAATTGATGACATGCCTCTAAGAAATCCTGTTTGCTGCTTGCTGACGGCTTGTTCCACTGATCAAGTGAGTATCCTGCTGTTACCTGATAGGCACAAGCTGGACGGACCACTAGTTTGCGGGAACCACCGGCTCGCCCAGCACACTGATTAATTCCGCTCCACCTTCCCAGGGACCACGTTCACCAAACTCTTCACGCATGGCTGCAAAATAGGCAGCATCCACTTCAGAGCCTGTATTGGACCAGCTGTTTCTGATGTAGTTGAGTACAGCAGCCAATTCCTGGTCACTCAAATGAGCCATGGCGGGCATAACACCGCTGTAGGTATTCCCCATGACAACCATTTCACCTTGAACCCCATGCACGAGAATCTGAGCAGGAATTCTGGTATCGGTCATCACCCATTCCGATCCATCCAACGGAGGAAACGCACCTGCCAACCCTTGTCCGTTTGCCTGATGGCAAGCGACACAATTCGCGTTGTAAACGGTTCCCCCGTCAACGGGCAAACTGCCCGGTGCGGGCATTGCCGTGCGTAAGTCTCCAGCATCAGCAGGTACAACGCCCTGCATGAAAAAGTAACTGACACCCCAGATAATGAAGCCCACTGACATCAGCGAAAACCATTTGGGCAAAGGATTTTTCAGTTCTTCTGGCTCAAAACCTTCACGCCGGTAGGCGCGTCCTCCGGTCCGATCGGCCTCTGGCGCAGGTGCACCGGCTGGCGAGTTGTCGTCAGATGGCACTCTGCCATGATCATCATTACTCATGGTCGGTCCCCTTCACCAGTCACATCCAAACCTTGCAGATCCAGCAAGCTGAAACTGTCGTCCGATGCTTCACCATCTTCTTCTACCGCTTTGGGCAG
>CAYGSW010000083.1:0-21174 GCA_964352535.1 uncultured Granulosicoccaceae bacterium
CGCCGTCGGGGGGCCGCCTTCGGTACGATCAGCTTATTCTCGGACAGCCTCCTAGAACGGGTTACTGGAACTGGTTACAAGCAGCAATACAGATCCAGTCAACGACACAGATCAGTGAGTAAGTGTGAGCATCAAGTTATTTGTTGACATGGCATTGTCGGCCTGCTGGCGCGGACCATTGACTTACGCTATTTGCAGGCGTTCCACAATGGACTCTACATCCAGATCATGTTCTGTTGCCGCAGCGCTTGCTTGAGCCAGCCAGTGCAGCGTATCACTAATTTGGTCAAGGCTGATTTCTCCATCGTTCAGTTTCTGGCGTATGCGATTGTGTGTTTCATCCACCTGAGTCTCGACCAACACATGATCCATGGAAGGTCCCGAAAAACTTGACAGCACCATACCCGCCGTCTTTTCCGAATGACTTGTTACTGATCCATACTCAGCGCTCCACTCGACAAGACGCTCTGCAACCAGCGCTGCATGGGTAGACAAGGCTGAAACTGATTGCTTCTGCCAGCGCTTGCCAACGATGGAGAGCAGTCGCCGACTGGCGTCTCCGGCAAGCTGCAGTGTTTCCAGATCCGCAATGAAGCTGCGGCGAAAGTCTTGCCAGTTGTTGATGATTGATGCTGCAATTTTTTCTGAGCCCAGTACTTCTGCCAGCTCACGCGCATAGTCGCTGCTTTTAACAAGCAAAGGCCAGTCTGTGCGCAGCCCCTTGTAGCCGGTGCCAAGTGCCGCCCGATATTCCACGTTGTTGACGAAAAGCTCTCGAAAACGAAGCACTTTGGCCAGTTGAGAAAGCGCACGACGATGATCTGGTGTCAGATTGGCAGGCTTTTTTGTGCTGAACTCCATGAACTGGCGCCGGGCGTTGAAGTAATCAGCATCCACCAGATCCGGCTCGTGCTCAATGCTGCCGCCCAGCTCATTCATCAAGCTCAAGAGCTGGGACTTGGCCGGCACCTTGTCGAGATGAAAGTGCTCTTGCAGAGCGTGCAATTCATCTTCGATGAGTTTGGCTTGATGTTGCGCACGACGCAGCAGCACAGTGCTGCTGGCAAAGCATAAGTCGCCATGACCCCATTGCTCAATGCTGTCGGGTGCCTTGTCGATTAATTCTATGATGCCGGAGAGCTTGATCAGCTCACGCAATGACAGTTCACTCAGTGATAGCACTGTGGACAGTGTATTGGTCTCGATGGCCTCGTTCATCGCATCAATACACTTGGCAATCATTGATGGCAATGAGGGCAATTGTCTGAATTCAACATGGTCAAGGCCTTCTGCCGCCAGCTTTGCTGCGAAGCGTCGCAACCTGGCTGCGCTGTTGTCAAGGGACGCTGGCGGTGCATCGAGGGTGGCTGGTTCGGCGTTGCTGGGATTTCGAAAATCAGGAATCAGCTGCAGGACGGCTGTAAGGTGACTCAGGCTGTTGTTGCCAGTGATGCTTATGGCAAGAGCTACATCAAAATTCTCTGGAATGTCAGGTAGCTGAGCTTTACGCTCGGACGATGCGGCGTTGATCAATGCTGCGCTACCCAGTGCAACCTCAAATTCCAGTTCCACAGGGCTTGCACTTTGCAGCGACTCTGCAACCTGCGCAAAGAAGTCGACCAGTGGCATATCTTCATCGAATTCTGGAAGGCGACGCGCATAACGTTCTTCAATGTGCTGTGAGAGGGCGTTGTTGAATTCCGGCGTACCGCCAGAAAGGCGTATTTCGTACCTTTGTTCGTCTGTGATTCGCACAAGAAGTGCCGGAAAGAGCAGCAGAGGCGCTCTGTGCCGGATGTTGGGATCAGTGGCGTCGGGCCAGCTGACAAATCCTGCTGCCAGATATAACTGGCGCTCACCCTTGTTTTTAACAAGTGCATTTTCTACCAGGATTTTCTTGCACTGCCGCAACAGTGCAGCTTCGTCATGAGCTGTCAGCAGGTTGAAACGATTGCGCGTTGCGCGTTTGTTTTCACGTCCCGAGGCGCGGTTTGTATCCGCAAGCCGGGCATTTTCCTCGTCAGAGCCTTGAATGGGGCTTGATGACTCTGTCGTAGATGTTTCGTCGCGTTGTGGAATGAGATCCAGATAGCCGCCTTCCTGAGTCAACACATCGGCAAGCGCCAAGGGTGAATGCGGTTGCAAGCTGATGTCCGATTCATGTACAGCCCAGTCAAGCAAGCGATTTTCAGCCAGTGAAAAACGATCTGATCGCCTTCTTGAGTGTTTAGAGCCGACTTGATTACCGTGTAATACTTCCACGAAAAATAGCACTCACTGTTGGATTAGAAGTCTAGCCGCCATCGGCCCATGCGCTGGGGATTCAGGAATCGGGCCAAAGGGTGAAATCGAAAGTGTGAGAAAAGTGAACCGTTTCGGCTGAATATCGTCATAAGAGTATAACTGGCAGATCATAAGATCGTTGTTACTAGCGGGCATACCTATCAAATCTTGCAAGCCCCGCTTGTGTGTACGATCATGCTGCCAATACATGACAGGTGTTAGCTGGATCGCTGTTTTCCGATAGCCTCTCAGCTGATGCTGACCCTTCGTCGTGAATGGGCCTCCAACACCGAATCATAGCGGCAATGATGGCATACATCACACAAAAGAGTACCCAACGCAGAGCAAACGCATGACAGACTGGATGAAAATTGCTGGAATCCGCAGCAGCGACATAACCCCTGAAGAGATATTTAAAAAGCGCCGCCAGCTACTGAAAGCATCGGTGGCAGCAGGGGTTGGAGGCGTTATTGGGGCTCCGGCGCTGGCTCAGGCCAAAGACCTTGCCGGCCCCATTGGCAACAGCGAATTCAGCACGGATGAAGAGCTCAGTTCTTTCAAAACCGTCACCACATACAACAATTTCTACGAACTGGGGACCGACAAGGGTGATCCAGAACGCCACGCCGACCTCTTGAAAATCGAGCCCTGGAGCGTGGCCGTTGACGGCGAATGTGCCAATCCGGGAGTGTTTACGCTGGAAGACATCCTCAAGCCCCACGCTATCGAGGAGCGGATCTATCGCATGCGTTGTGTGGAGGCCTGGTCCATGGTTATCCCCTGGAACGGCTTTTCTCTGGCCGACCTGATCAAACGTGCTGAGCCTAATTCCAAGGCAAAGTATGTCGCTTTTGAGACGGTGGTCCAGGAGGACCTGCCAGGTATTCGTCGAAATGTGCTTGATTGGCCCTATCGCGAGGGGCTGAGAATGGACGAAGCCATGCATCCTTTGACATTGCTCGCTATCGGCGTTTACGGTCAGGAAATGCCAAAGCAGAACGGCGCACCGATCCGACTGGTTGTGCCGTGGAAATACGGTTACAAGAGCATCAAATCGATAGTACGCATTAGTTTTGTGGAACAGATGCCAGCCACCAGCTGGAACATGTCTGCACCTCAGGAATACGGTTTTTACAGTAACGTGAATCCCGGGCGCAGCCATCCACGTTGGTCCCAGGCCAAGGAGCGCCGCTTGTCAGGTGACACCGGCGGATTCAGCTCCCTGTTTACCAGCAAAACAGACACGCTTTTCATGAATGGCTACGCTGATGAAGTGGCCAGCCTTTATGCCGGAATGGATCTGGAAAAATTTCACTGACGGCGCCAGAAAGCTTACATTACAATGCTGTCCAACCGAGTGAGCGTGACTCAGGCATTGCCCGCTTTACCACTGGGCAAGCTTGCCAAGCCAACCGTTTTTTTATTGGCACTGCTGCCGTTTCTGTACCTTTTACGCGCCTTGCTCAGCGCAGAGTTGGGTCCTAATCCCATAGACTCACTAACGGATAGTACTGGAACCATCGCGATCCGGATGCTGCTGATCAGCCTGGCTGTAACACCGTTGCGTCATATCCTGAAACAGACGTGGCCATTGCGTTTTCGACGCATGCTTGGTTTATTTGCGTTTTTCTATGTGGCTTTGCACGTGTCTGTCTACACGGTGCTCGATCAGCAGCTGGATGTTTCAGCTATCTGGGATGACCTGGCAGAACGGCCTTATATTCTGGCGGGTACTCTAGGGTTCTTGCTGTTAGTGCCACTGGCCGTGACATCCACGCACCGCATGGCAAGGCGCCTGGGAAAGCGTTGGTCTCTGCTGCATCGCGCTGTGTATATCGCTGGTGCTGCAGCCGTGGTGCATTATGTGTGGCTAGCCAAAGGCGACCTTATCGAGCCGTTTGTCTATCTGGGTGTGCTGCTGGTGTTGTTCAGTTACCGACTGGTACGGTCCCTGAAATGATGGCGCTACCGATCAACCGTTACAGCGCCCGGAACACAGGCTCGTTACACCTGGCAGTAGAGGCAAGCTGATTCTGATGCCATTTTCCAATCGGTGCTGCCGGACAAGTGAACGGCAGCACCGGGATCAGAGCAGGATTATGCGGGTAACAGATGAGCCACTGTCTCCCGCTCGTCTCGAAGTTCTTGCTGGCTGGCAAGCATCTTATCTTTTATGGCATCGCTGACGTCTAGATCGCTGACGATAGTGTAGTCACCATCCTTGCATTCCACGGGAAATGAGTAAATCAATCCCTCATCAATGCCGTAACTGCCATCGCTGGGTACCGCCATGCTCACCCAGTCACCGGCAGCTGTGCCACGAACCCAGCTCGCCATGTGGTCGATGACGCCATTGGCCGCAGAGGCTGCGCTTGAACTTCCGCGTGCGTTAATAACCGCGGCCCCACGTTTGGCAACAGTGGGTATGAATTCATCATGGGCCCACGCGCTATCAACCATGTCGCTGGCAGCCTTGCCAGCGATGGATGCGTAAGAGATATCCGGCACCTGAGTGGTGGAATGATTTCCCCAGATAACCATGCGATTGATATCCGACACCTTCGACCCGGTTTTGCTAGCCAGCTGTGACAGGGCGCGATTGTGATCGAGGCGGGTTAGCGCTGTGATATTGCGCGGATTGATGTTTGGCGCATTCGCCTTGAGAATAAAGGCATTGGTGTTTGCCGGATTACCCACCACGCAGACTTTGCAATCCTTCGAGCCCACCTCATTCAGGATGGCTCCCAGAGCGCTGAAAATCTTGCCGTTGTCGGTGATCAGATCACTTCGTTCCATGCCTGGTCCGCGCGGCTTGGCGCCAACAAACAGCGCAGCGTCGACGTTGTTTAATGCCACTTTCGGATCGTCGGTAACTACCACGTCGTTCAAGAGCGGGAAAGCGCAATCATCAAGCTCCATCTTGACCGCTTCCAGCATGCCGAGTGCCGGCGTAATTTCCAGCAGGTGCAGGCTGACGGGCTGATCAGGGCCGTAGATATCGCCTGCGGCGATTCTGAACAGCATGGAGTAACAGATTTGTCCGGCAGCGCCTGTGATGGCAATGCGCTTGGGCTGGGTCATGATGGGTGCATCCTTATAAAGTTGGTAATACATGACACGACGTGGCCGTGTCGTCGGTGGTACACAACGTAACGATTATTGGGTCTGCAAGAAACTGTAGCCTAGGAGCTTGTCCGAGAATAACGATCGAAGTGAAAGTGTGAGAGTTCGAGTCAGATTTTCGCGTAAATTGAGGTGAATAGTTGTTCTATTCGCCGAACTTTACGCGGAAAGCTGGCCGAAATATCGCGCTTTCGCTCGATCAGCTTATTCCCGGACAAGCTCCTAGGAGGCTCCGTTGATCTTTCATGGGGTCTTGTTCCAACCTCCTGTAACCAGAGTGCAACGCTTTTGCGGTGTCGGTCGTGGGCGGCACTATCAGGACAACAGATATTAACACAGGCGCTTGTGGTAACCTGCGGCGGCTGGGAGGTTAGGAGAGAGCACTCATGCGCTGCCCATTTTGTGGCGCTATCGATACACGGGTCGTTGATTCGAGACTGGTTGGTGATTCTGATCAGGTTCGACGCAGGCGCGAGTGTACTGAATGCGAAGAGCGATTCACAACTTATGAATCTGCGGAACTGAACCTTCCCCGGATCGTTAAGTCACGGGGAAACCGCGAACCCTTCTCAGACGCAAAGCTGCAAGCAGGTTTCCAGAAATCGCTGGAAAAGCGACCGGTCAGCGTAGAGTTGATCGACGCAGCTGTTGCCAGAGTCAAGCACCGGTGCCTGGTGGCGGGCGAGCGTGAAATTGATGCGCGCAGGATTGGCGAATGGGTCATGAACGAATTGAAGGAGCTGGACGAAGTGGCGTACATCCGGTTTGCGTCGGTGTATCGCCAGTTTGCTGACGCGGCTGCCTTTCGTGAGGCTCTGGAGATGCTGGAAAACTCACCGGATGCCAAAGCGGCGGCTAATCAACTGTCGTTACTGCCCAATTCGGAATAAACGTCCGGTTTCGAATAACCGTGCAATTCGGAGTTGCTCAGGTCGAAGTAAGACAATTCGGAGTAGGAGTAGTACCACAGCCAGATCCTGTCGGAGAGCCACTAGCCAGTCTCTGGCGAGCGTCTAATACGAAGCCAGGCACTGACCTGAACTACCGATCAGGCACGATGTCTCATAAGTGGCATTGGGTAAGAACACCGGCACACCAGTGTCTGTCACACTCGAGCTCCGGCACATACCCACTTGTAGTCACATCAGGAGTACACACACTTGTCCACCATCGTTGTTGCTCGCAAAGGGCGTACTGCCTGTATCGCTGCCGATACCCTTACAACTTTTGGGGATATCCGGCTTGACAGTACCCTGGACCGCCATCACTCCAAGATCCAGACCTTCGGCAAGACTCATATGGGGATCGTGGGCAGTGCTGCGCATACTTTGGTGGCCGAACGCGCATTCAATGACAAGGATGTGAAGGCTGACTTTTCCACACGTGACAGCTCATTTGATACCTTGATTCGTCTTCATCCGGTGCTCAAGGAACGTTACTTCCTGAATGCCAAGGATGCCGAGGAAGACGCCTATGAGACCAGTCAGATAGATGCTGTGTACGTCAATGCGAATGGCATATTTGCACTGTTCTCGTTGCGCGAAGTGTACGAATACACGCGTTTCTGGGCTGTGGGTTCAGGTGCTTGCTACGCGCTGGGTGCCATGCACGCGGTGTACGAAAAGTATAAGAATGCCAAGGATATTGCCAAGGCTGGCGCTGAGGCTGGAGCTGCCTTCGATACATCCTCACAGCTGCCATTGACGATGAAGACCATCAAGCTTGCGGAAGACGCTTAGCCAACTGCTTTGGCTCATCGACTGCCCTGCTGTTCGCCGGGTTTCCCGGTCCTCACGGTGGCAAGCTTGCGGAGCTGTCTCGCAATGAGTTCGGCAGCCCGAATTCCGGTACGTCTTAGCGGAATCCATGATTATCTTTTAGTGTCCAAATAAGCTACAATGGTGGGTTAACTATTTTTCATTTCATACCTCTGTCAGGAGCGCCACATGGCCGTTGAACGTACTCTTTCCATCATCAAGCCCGATGCCGTAGCCAAGAACGTGATCGGTGAAATCTATTCAACGTTCGAGAAAGCCGGACTGAGCATTGTTGGCGCACGCATGATGCACCTGACGAAAGAGCAGGCGGGTGAGTTCTACGAAGTCCACAAGGAGCGTCCTTTCTATAATGATCTGGTCAGCTTCATGACATCCGGACCTGTCATCGTTCAGGTTCTGGAAGGCGAAAATGCCGTGCTTGCGCACCGTGAGGTCATGGGCGCTACTAACCCTGCCGAAGCTGCCGAGGGCACTATTCGCAAGCGTTTTGCCACATCCATTGACGAAAATGCGGTTCACGGTTCAGATGCCACGGAAACAGCGGCTGTTGAAATCGCTTTCTTTTTCGGTGATGACGGTGTCTGCGCTCGCACGCGCTAAACCAACCTGAAGGCCAGGCTACCCGTGAGAAGGGGCAACCCTTTTCTCCGTCTCACCGGTAGCCCAACCCACAAAACCGATGACCACTAAAGAGCCCATCAATCTGTTCGATCTGGATCAACATGCTCTCACCGCTTTTCTGGTGGAGCAGGGTGAGAAGCCGTTTCGTGCAAAACAGATTCTCAAGTGGCTCTATCAGCACAATGTGCGTGACATTAACGCCATGACGGATGTTTCCAAAGCCACGCGCCATAAACTCTCAACCATCGCCACCACCACGTTACCTGCTGTTGCCGAGTCACAGTTGAGCAAGGATGGCACTGTCAAGTGGCTGTTCGAACTGCATGACGGCAATTGCATTGAAACGGTTTTCATACCTGAGGCAGATCGCGGTACCTTGTGCGTGTCATCTCAGGTCGGCTGTGCGCTGGATTGCTCCTTTTGCTCAACAGGTCGTCAGGGCTTTAACCGGAATCTTTCGGTATCAGAAATCATCGGTCAAGTGTGGCTGGCAACGAATCTGCTGGCAGCCGAGCCAGCAACAGCGCATCGAAGAATCACCAACGTTGTGATGATGGGCATGGGTGAGCCACTGCTTAACTACAAAAAGCTGGTTCCCGCACTGTCCCTGATGATGGACGATCTGGCCTACGGCCTCAGTAAACGCCGTGTCACGGTCAGCACATCCGGTGTCATTCCGTATATGGATCAGCTGATCAGCGAGGTTGATGTATCGCTTGCGGTCTCGTTGCATGCGCCAAACGATACTCTGCGCGATGAGCTGGTGCCGATCAATCGCAAGTACCCTATCAGTGAACTGATGGCAGCCTGCTGGCGTTATGTCGAAGGTGAAGATGCAGCGTCTCAGCGTAAGAAGCACGTTTTGTTCGAATATGTAATGCTCTCTGGGGTCAATGATAAAGTAGAGCAGGCGCACGAGTTGGCCGAACTGTTGCGTGGGTTTCCGGGTAAAGTTAATCTGATCCCGTTCAATCCCTTTCCACAATCAGGTTACACGCGCTCCTCGCGTAACGCGGTGGAGCGGTTTGCGCGCGTGCTTAATGATGCAGGCGTTCTGACCCTGAAGCGCACCACACGTGGCGACGATATCGATGCGGCGTGTGGGCAATTGGCTGGCGATATTGACGATCGAAGCAAACGGCACGTGAAATTCATGGAGCCGCGTTTTGGAGAGCAATTCCAATGAAAATAACGTTCACTACACAATCGGTGTTGAAAGCAATCTGCTTCAGTGCGGCAATCGGGTTGATTCAGGGTTGTGCATCATCAGGCGAAATTTCTGCAAGCAAGGCTCAGGATGCAGCTCAGTACAACGCACAGTTGGGCGCTCAGTATCTGCAGCGTGGGGAGCTGGAGCAGGCCCGGGAGAAACTGGTCAAGGCCCTCGACCAGGATGATAACAACGCACTGGCGCACGTCACTTATGCGCAATTGCAGGCGCGTGTCTCCGAGCCCGACAGTGCCATGGTGCATTTCAAGCGCGCCCTGCAACTGGAACCTGATGAGGCTGATCATCGAAACAGCTATGGCATTTATCTCTGTCAGCAAGAGCAATATGATGAAGCCAAAAAGCAGTTCCGGGCAGCGGCTGACAATGCGTATTATCGTACGCCGGAGTTTGCACTGGATAACGCAGGCATCTGTATGCTCGATGCTGACCGTCTGGGTGACGCAGAAGGATTCCTGCGTGAAGCACTTCGCGTCAACCCTCAATTTGCCAATGCCTACCTTCACATGGCTGATCTGATGCATCGTAGGCAGAGACTGACGGTTGCTGATGCCTACTACCAACGTTTCACAGCGTATGGCCGTGAATCGGCCGAAAGCCTGCTGTTGGGTCTGAAAATCAAGCGTGATGCGGGCCAGCTGCAAAGTGCCGAGCGCTACGCCAGCCGTCTGCTCAACGAGTTTCCGTCCTCAGAAGAGGCGGGCGAATACCTGTCCCGTCCCATTCAGTAGACCAGGCAGAACCAGGACACTAACGTTTCAGCACATGAAAACTCAATTCACGCGGCTTCGGGGTATGGCCGATCAGGTGCCAGCCACCATTGCACCGTGGCAATTGCTGGAGCAAGCGGTCAGGGACGCCATGCGAGCCTACGGCTACGGAGAAATGCGTACGCCGATAATAGAGCGTACCAGCCTGTTCAAGCGGTCCATTGGTGAGGCCACCGACATAGTCGAGAAGGAAATGTACACATTTCCTGATCGCCATGATGAATTGCTAACGTTACGGCCGGAAAACACTGCCGGTTGTGTGCGCGCTGCCATTGAAAACGGGCTTTTGCAGCCCGGTAGCGTCAACCGAATCTGGTATACCGGTCCGATGTTCCGCTACGAGCGCCCTCAACTGGGCCGGCAACGTCAGTTTTTTCAGACGGGTGCCGAGGTGTATGGGCTTGCGGGTCCCGCCATTGAGGCTGAGCTTATTCTACTCAGCGCACGCTTATGGCGTGAGCTGGGAATTCTGGATGCCGTTCAACTTGAATTCAACACGCTGGGTGATACGGCTGATCGCGCAGCCTACCGAGAGTTGCTGGTCGCGTATTTTCGCGAACACGAGTTATTGCTCGATGAGGATAGCCAGCGTCGCCTCGAACGCAACCCGCTGCGCATACTCGACAGCAAAAATCCGAAGATGCAGGAACTCATTGCCGGAGCACCTGCACTGCGCGACAGCCTGAGCGATGC
This sequence comes from uncultured Granulosicoccaceae bacterium, assembly GCA_964352535.1. GTDB lineage: Bacteria > Pseudomonadota > Gammaproteobacteria > Granulosicoccales > Granulosicoccaceae > Granulosicoccus. Next base: position 10,497 of record CAYGSW010000083.1, read on the forward strand.
CTCCCGGGAACACTTCGAGCAGTTGCGGGGATTGCTGAGCGCTGCAGGAATTGAGGCGATCGAAAATCCACGTCTGGTTCGAGGTCTTGACTATTACTCGCACACGGTGTTCGAGTGGACTACGGACAAGCTGGGGGCGCAGTCGGCGGTGTGTGCTGGTGGTCGTTATGATGGTCTGCTAGAGCAGCTTGGCGCCAGGAACATGCCGGGAGTTGGCTGGGCATTTGGTATGGAGAGAGTCATCGCTCTGATGGATGCTGTGGGGCGTACGCCAGCCCCATCGACGCCGGACATCTTCGTCATGTGTACCAACGAAGTATCAGAAACCGATTCGCTGGCGCTTGCGGAGAGCGTTCGTGAGATGATGCCACACAGCTCGGTATTGCATAACACGGGTGCTGGCAGCCTCAAAAGCCAGTTCAGAAAAGCCGACAAAAGCGGCGCTGCCGTGGCTGTCGTGGTAGGTGCTGCCGAAATGAATGAATCTAACGTTACCTTGAAACCCTTGCTAAATACGGCTGAGCAAGTAACCGTACCAAGAGCGCATCTTCAGGACGCGCTTCAACGTCTGATGCAAGCAAAATAACCCCGGACTGCGCTGCAGGTTTTACCGTTTGCAGGTCCGGCCTGACCTGTTGCCGGTTCTAACCTGTTGCCATTAGCGACCTGGATTCGACATATTTCCGGCTGTAAGAGGCCTGAAAGGGCAGTAACGACATTAAATTGCATCAACTGATGCGAATGAACTGACTATTGCGAGGCGAGGCGTTATGCTCTCGCTGCTGACAGTAAGCGCGATGCTGCGCGGAGAAATGACGTGGAATACGAAACAGAAGAACAGCAAGTTCAAGCCCTGAAAGACTGGTGGGAAGAAAACGGCAGAGCCGTTATTGCTGGTGTTGTGCTGGGCGTTGCCGTCATCGGTGGCTGGACGTTCTGGCAAAACAGCTCAGAGAAAAAAATCGTAGCGGCCAGTGACATTTTCAGTCGCACACTCGAAGCGGTGAATAATGCTGAACTCGACACCGCGCTGAACCTTGCTGATGAGGTGCAGGATGACAATCCGGGGCATCTGTATGCAACTTACAGCAGCTTTGCTGCTGCAAGGATAGCGGTAGAAAACGGTGATCTTGACGAGGCTGCTTCCAGACTGGAGTGGGTGGTAGAAAACGCCCCTCAGGACGATGTCAAACTGATTGCCCAGGTGCGCCTGGCAAGGGTTCATGGTGCGCTGGGAGATACTGAAGAGGCATTGTCCATGCTTCCGGGTAGTTACCCCGACTCGTTTGCAGGGCTTGTGCAAGAGGCCCGTGGCGATCTGCACATTCTGGCTGGAGACGCCGCTGCCGCCCGTGAAGCCTATCAGGCTGCCGCAGAAAGCGAGTACGTCGCCAACAGAGAGGGCCTCACCATGAAACTCAATGAGCTTGCACAGCCTGGAGACATGGACGACAACGGCTCAGAGAACGCAAGCTAGGGTTGTGCAGGCAGCGTATTTTCCGCGCGCGATACCCCGGCTTCAAGGCGGCTACACTCCTCGAATGAGCAGAAAAAACGACAGAACTGATTACTGGCCCTGCTGGAGAGCGTTTTCAGTGAGTGTGCTAGCCAGGCACGTCCGCGCACGCTGTCGTTTTCCACTGTTTTCACTGTTTTCACTGTTGTTGGCATCCATGCTGGCCGGTGCTTGCGCGTCAGATCCTCCACCGGTCCCGCCGACTGAACTCACACCGATCAGCAGCGAAGTGCAGTTGCTCAGGATATGGTCGTCCAAGGTTGGCGAAGCAGGACGCGGCTTGTTTGAGCCAGTGGTAGTGGACGACCAGATCATTGTGGCGAATCGTCGTGGTGTGCTTTCCTCGTTTGCCAGTGACACCGGTATGCGTCAGTGGCGAAAAGAGCTGGACGTTACCCTGACCAGCGGCGTTGGTGGTGCCTCAGACCTAGTGTTTGTCAGCGATGTTAACGCGCGTGTGCATGCGTTCGATCCTGCGACAGGTGAGCCGAAGTGGGAGTCTGGCGCATCGTCAGAAGTGTTGATGCCTGTGGTTTCAGGATTTGGTGTTGCAGCCTTTCGCAGTGCCGACGGACGCGTGGTGGCGTTGGAGCCTGAGGATGGTAGCGAGCGCTGGAGTGTGTCCAATACTCCGCCTGCGCTGACGCTCAATGGTTACAGCCGGCCCTTGTTGCTCAACGGTGGCGTGCTGGTGGGCCTGGATGACGGACGCTTGCTGGCTTTGGATATGGCGTCTGGCAGACTCATCTGGGAAACCGTTCTGAGCGTGCCAAGCGGTCGCTCTGAGGTAGAACGGCTGGTTGACATCGACGCTGATATCGTTATCGACAATCAGGGCATCTACGTGGCGAACTACCAAGGCAGGGCTGCAAAGCTTGAACCTGGCAGGGGGCAGATTGTCTGGTCTACACCGTTGTCGGTGGGCTCTGGTATTGCACTGGATGATACGGGCCTGATTGTTGTCGATGACAAGGACAACATCATCAAGCTCGATAAGGAATCCGGTCGTCAGCTCTGGATTAACGAGAGCATGACTGGCAGGCGTTTTTCACCTCCGGCGTTCACACCGGAGGGAGACATCGTGTTGGGTGATGTCGAAGGCTATCTGCATGTTCTGGATGCCGATGATGGAACCGTATTGGGCCGCGCGCGACCCTCCAGTGATGCCATCAAGGCGCGCCCGTTGCGCGTGGACGACACACTCTACATACAGGCCACTGACGGTGTGCTTGCTGCTTACAGGCTGACACGCTAGATCATGAAACCCACCATTGCCTTGGTGGGCAGACCTAATGTCGGTAAGTCCACTCTGTTCAATAAACTTACCCGCACGCAGGATGCCCTCGTTGCCGATCTTCCAGGCTTGACCCGTGATCGCCAGTACGGTGACGGCAAGGTGGGCGGCTGGCCTTATCTGCTGGTTGACACAGGGGGCCTGAGCGGTGCACCGGACAGCCTCGATGCTGCCATGGCCGATCAGACACTCAGCGCTGTCATAGAGGCCGATCTTGTCGTTTTCATGGTGGACGGACGTGCCGGACTTGTATCGGTAGATGAAGAGATAGCGATCATACTTCGCCGTCAGGCCAAGCACGTGGTGCTGTGCGTCAACAAGATTGACGGCATTGGTGAAGACAGGGCAGAGCTGGAATTCCATCAGTTGGGTTTTGACAGCATGGTATCCACGGCAGCCTCTCATAACCGTGGGGTACATCAGCTGATTGATACGCTGGCAGATTACTTCAATATTCCAGAAGAAGAACGTATCGAAAGCTCACGCAAACGTCGCAGCCGCAAGAAAAAGACAGTAACGGATGAGTTTGGTGAGCCGGTCGACGCACCTCCATTTGTGCCCGAAAGCGAGCAGGGTGATATTCGTATCACCTTCGTCGGCAGGCCCAATGTGGGCAAGTCAACGCTCATCAATCGTCTGCTGGGAGAAGACAGGGTTATCGCGTATGACCAGCCAGGCACCACCCGGGATTCAGTGTCGGTGCCTTTTGAGCGTGCGGGCAAGCAGTACATGCTGGTGGATACTGCGGGCGTTCGGCGTCGGGGCAAAGTCAGCGAGAAGGTCGAAATATTCAGCATCATCAAGACGCTGCAATCAATCGACAAAAGTAACGTGTGTGTGATGTTGCTCGATGGTGCAGATGGCATAACAGAGCAGGATCTTTCACTGCTTGGCTACATCATTGATAAAGGACGCGCTCTTGTCGTTGCCGTTAACAAATGGGACAGTCTGGATAGCGAGCAGCGTGAAGCAGTCCGCGAGGATCTAGAGCGCCGCGTTGAGTTTCTCAAATTCACGCGTATCCATTTCATCAGCGCCTTGCAGGGTTCAGGCGTTGATGATGTGTTCAAGTCCATTAACAAAGCGTATAACTCAGCGTTTGTCGATCTGGCAACGCCAAGGCTTACACGCATGCTGGAAGTGGTAACCACCCAGCACCAGCCTCCGATGGTAAACGGGCGCCGCATCAAGTTACGGTATGCGCATCAGGGTGGTCAGAACCCGCCGATTATCGTGATACATGGCAAGCAGGCCTTAAAGGTGCCGCAAAGTTATCAGCGCTACCTGATGAATCATTTCACCAAGGCCCTGCGTCTGTTTGGCACACCGCTGCGTATCGAGTTTCGCCAGGACGATAACCCGTATCAGGAAACCAAGCGAGTCAAAGCTGCGCGCGTAAAGCCTGCCGAACGCCAGCGTCAGAAGCGCGGTGCTGATTCAGATCAGGGACGCAGTGCGAGGAGACAGTCCGGCAAGACTGAGAGAGGGCCCGTTGCAAAACGTGGAAGTACGAGAAAAAACCCCAGTGCATCGAAGCCCCGATAACATTCTTTGAGTTACCGAGTTACCGAGTTACCGAGTTACCGAGTTACCGAGTTACCGAGTTACCAATCGTCGCTGGCCATGCTCTTCCGCTACTCTTCAGCCAGCGCTGGTGGTGCATCGGAATCCATGACCAGCAGCGGATCCACCCAGGTTGCATTTAACCCGACTGACCAATGCAAATGCGCCCCGGTCACTCTGCCAGTGGCCCCCACAGCGCCGATAATCTGCCCCTGAGTCACACGCTCACCGGCTTTGACATCGATACGGCTCAAGTGGGCATAAAACGTCTGAAGTCCCAACCCGTGTTCGATAAACACGCTGTTGCCATTAAAAAAGTAATCGTCAGCATCCAGCACCACACCATCGGCTGCTGCCATGATTGGGGTGCCTTCTGGAGCGGCTATATCAATGCCACCGTGAGGGCGTCTCGGCTGTTCATTGAAAAAACGGCGCAAGCCAAACGGACTGGATATTGGCCCGGCCACTGGCCAGATGAACGTATCAGTCAACAGTCTATCTGCGCGTGAATTCTTGACCACTCTCAATCGTTGATTTTCGGCATTGATACGCACCATGTCCAATGGCTCAGGATTTACCTTGCGCTTGTTCGTTATCGTCAACCTTTGCTCTGCATAAGCGTGAGGCTCAACACGGAAACCAAATGTGTCGGATTTTTCGGCGTCGTAGATTACGGTAACAAGCTGATCCCCCGGTTCAACCGACAAAGGGATGCCAACAATGGCGACGGCCCTGGCGTTCTGTTTGACAACCGCCACTGGCCGATCATTCCAGGTGGCTGCAGGCAATCTCTGGGCGGCCGGGCCAATATCAATCACCGCGATACCGCCCGGGCGATTGGATGATTCGAAGATCGATTGCGCCAACGTCGTTGCCGGCAATGTAAGGAAGATGGCTGTTGTCAGGCACAACCACCATGCAGTGATAGACATCGGTAAGCTGCCATGTGCAGGCGGCACGGTGTCTCCTGCAGGCGCTGTGTTTGCCGATCCAGTTATGATCGCAGCAGTATTCATGGTGTAAGTGTCGATAAACATAATAATGTAGTGACATAGGCAAGACTAATAACAAGTGTATCCAATGCGAAACGCCTCGTCGTCCACATCGTTACACACTCAGATATCTCACGCTTCATGGGCGTTTTTGCACCCACTGGTTTCATGCATGATTCAGGTCGGTTCGCTGCTTACTGTCACTCACGCAGATGATCCACATAGAGCGCTGTGGCACCGGCAACCGCCACCGGCATGATAAAGAGATTGACCAATGGCACTGTGCTCAACAGTGCCACACAGGATCCGAAACCGTAGGCCACTTTGCGCTTTTTTCGCAAGGCTCGTCGCACATCCTTGAACACAGCGCCATGATTACCCATCGGGTAGTCCAGGTATTCAAGCGAGAACATCCACGCGCCAAAAAGGAAAAGTAGCAGAGGTGCCACAATGTTGATGAACGGTATGAATTGCAGAATCAGCAACGGCACGATGCAAATCACCAGGTATGTCAGTTTGGATAGCTCGGATACCATAAGTCTTGGCACACTTTTGACCAGCGTCAGCCACGATGGCGCCAGGGTGGTCACTGTTCCCACCAGGTGCGCCTCCACTCGTTCAGCCAATAGCCCGTTAAAGGGCGCACCAATCAGATTGGCAACCAGAGTGAATACAAACGCTAGTGTAAACAGTAACACCAGTGTTATCAGCCAATGCAGCAACGTTTGCAGTGTACTCACTATCCACCAGTCGCCCCATTGAGAAAACAGCGCCAGTGAATCCAGCCAGCCAGTGGCCCAGCTGTTTACCCACCAACCGAAGACGCCGAACACCGCCAAATTCACCAGTAGAGGCATCCAGACAAATCGACGCAAGCCAGGGGTTTTTACCAGTTGCCAGCCAATGGCAACGTATCGGGCAGATTCTGCAAAGCCTGGATTGTTCATGACAGTGGCGTTTGGTGGTGTTGTGTGATGCAGTTGGCGGTCAGGTTTTGTACTCGTACTACGTTGAAAAATCAGTACAATACACGCCAGCAGCTTGTACCTGTTTCATCGGGTAAAAGTGGCAGTATCTCCGCCAATCTACTAACACTTTTCCAGCCAACCTGATTCAAGGTAAACGCTCCACCACTATGCGTCTAAGCCGTATCAAAATCGCTGGATTCAAGTCGTTCGTGGATCCCACCGACTTGAAGCTACCTAGCCAGCTGGTCGGTATCGTAGGCCCCAATGGGTGCGGAAAGTCCAACACCATCGATGCTGTTCGCTGGGTCATGGGCGAGTCTTCTGCCAAGCATCTGCGTGGCGACTCCATGGACGATGTCATTTTTGTAGGTTCCAGCACTCGAAAGCCGGTGGGGCAAGCTTCAGTTGAGCTTGTTTTCGACAACTCTGACGGCTCGCTGGGTGGCGAATATGCAGCCTATGCCGAGATTTCCATCCGTCGAGAGGTGGCGCGTGACGGACAATCCAAGTATGCGCTGAACAATGTGCGGTGCCGGCGACGCGATATCCGGGATATATTTCTGGGCACAGGTCTAGGCCCGCGCAGCTACGCTATTATAGAGCAGGGCATGATCTCGCGTCTCATTGAAGCAAAACCTGAAGACATGCGGGTGTACCTGGAAGAGGCGGCGGGCATTTCCAAATACAAAGAGCGCCGAAAAGAAACCGAAACCCGCATCAGGCACACGCGCGACAATCTTGACAGGCTTGACGATCTGCGTGAAGAAGTCGACAAACAGTTGTCGCATCTCAAGCGACAGGCCAGCACGGCAGAAAAGTATCAGGCACTCAAAGCCGAGGAGCGGCAGAAGCGCGGCGAGTTACTGGTGCTTCGGCGACGCGATTTCGAAGTCGCCCGTGACCAGCAGTCGCTGAAAATTGCCGAGCTGGAAGCAGAACTTGAGGGGTGTGTATCCGAGATGCGTTCAGCTGAGAGTGCAATCGAGCTTGCACGTGCGCAGCAAACAGAAGCCTCCGACGGATTCAGCATCGTGCAGGCCGAGTTCTACAGGATCGGTGGTGAGGTTGCGCGCATCGAGCAAACCATTGAGCACACCCGCGAGACGCGTCATCAGCAAAGTCAGGAACTGGCAGAAGTTGACAGGAATCTGGCCGAATCTATGGCTCACCTTCGTGATGACACCGCGCGCATCGCGCAGATCGCTGAGGCTATCGAAACTGATCAGCCCGCATTCGACATGCTCAAAGAGAGCCAGAAGATGTCGGCCGAATTGTTGCTGCGTGCTGAAACCGAGTTGCAGGAGTGGCAGCAGCGTAACGATGCTTTTAACCGTCGTTTCTCGGAAAGCTCGCAAGTGGCTCAGGTTGAGCGCTCTCGCATAGAGCAACTGGAACGCAGCACCGCCAACGCGGACACCCGGCTGGCCCGGCTTTTCGAGGAGCGAGAAGCGCTCGAGCTGGAACCGGTGCGAGCCCTTATTGAGGAGCGTATGGCTGAGGAGCTGGAGGCCGCCGACGTCGAAGCGCAGCTGAAGGAATCGTTAGCGCATGCCAGCGAGAAGCAACAGGCTCAGAAAGAGGCCATCCGCCAATGCAGCGTGGAGCTTGATCAGTTGCGCTCGCAGGCTCAATCAGGTCTTGGGCGTCTGGCGTCACTGGAAGCCCTTCAGCAAGCCGCTCTTGATGCTGACAGCAGCGCATCCGATGGCTGGTTACGCGTCAATCAACTCAACGATGCGCCGCGTCTGGCTCAGAAAATGACGGCGGCTCCCGGCTGGGAAACAGCGGTGGAATTAGTACTTGGTCCGCACCTCGAAGCCGTGTGTGTTGACAACGATGCACTGATCGATCGCTGCCTGCAGGATTTGCCAGATGCACAATTAACACTGATCAAAGCCGGTGCACAAAGCAGCGTGTCAGCTGTTGATTCATTAGCCAGCAAGGTCACAGGCGACGTGCCTTTACAGGAGCTACTGGCGGGTGTTCGAATTGCCAACGATTTGAACGAGGCACTGCAAATACGCAACTCCCTGAGTGATCACGAATCAGTGGTCACGCGCGATGGTTTGTGGTTAGGCAAATCGTGGCTGCGCGTGGCGCGAGCAGACGCTCAGGACAGCGTGCTGCTGCGTGAAACCGAGATCACCGAACTCAAGGCCCAGCTGGCATCGCTGGACGAGCGCTCTACGCAGCTTCAGGCAAAACTCGATGAGCTCAGTCGGCAACAGGACGAGTTTGAGACACGCCGGGAGACGCAGCTTCACGCCTACAACGATGCGGTCAGAACCCATTCGCAAATCAGTTCAGCGCTGGCGGCAGAACGACAGACTCTGGAGCAAGGTGAGCGTCGCACCCGGGCACTCAGTGAGGAAATTGCCGAAATCGAGCAACAGCGTGAGCAGGAAAGGGAGCGCCTGGAAGAGGCTACCGCTCGCAAGCTGGAAGCTGTTGAACAACTTGAAGCGTTCAATGAGGAAAAGGCGCGGCTGCAAGAAGAACAGAATACGCTGCGTGAGAATCTGGCCAAAGCACGTGAACAACGTGATTCTGATCGGGACGCAGGTCAGGAGTTGGCAATCCGGGTGGAATCCATGCGCAGCACAAGGGCCGCCACAGAACAGAACCTGACTCGGATGCAGGCTCGCATCGAACAATTGAGCGAGCGCCAACGCTCACTCAACGCCATGCTTGCCAGCGAAGAGGAAGATCCGCTAACGGCGTTGGAGGCGGGCCTGAAACAACACCTCGAAGATAAGCTCACCAGTGACAACGCGCTTCGCACCGCACGCGAGCAATTGAACACTATCGAGGCGCGACTGCGCGAGCATGAGCAGGCTCGACAGCGTCACGACCTACGTGTGCAAAGTATGCGCGAAAAAGTGCAGGCCGAACGTATGACCGCACAGGAAGCCGTCGTCAGGCTCAAAACACTCGATGAGCAATTGGCCGAGCACGATTACAAGGTTGCTGAGATTCTGGAAACGCTGGTTGAGGAAGCCAATGTTGATGAGTGGGCTGCGCAGCTGGAGAAAATCGAACGTCAGGTGCAAAGACTCGGACCGATCAATCTGGCCGCCATCGACGAGTTGGCTGAACAGTCACAGCGCAAGGATTACCTCGATGAACAACATCTGGATGTTACTGAAGCTTTGGCCACGCTAGAGCGTGCAATCGCCAAGATCGACCGAGAGACGCGCACCCGTTTTCGTGAAACATTCGACAAAGTGAACACCAAGGTTCAGGACTTTTTTCCACGATTGTTTGGTGGTGGTCACGGTTCCCTGCAACTAACCGGTGACGATCTTCTGAGTACCGGCGTGGTGGTTAATGCTCAACCGCCCGGAAAACGTGTCAGCAACATTCAACTGTTGTCTGGCGGAGAGAAGGCCCTGACAGCCGTTGCACTGGTATTCGCGTTTTTCGAGCTTAATCCATCGCCCTTTTGCATGCTCGATGAAGTTGATGCACCGCTGGATGATGCCAACGTTGGAAGGTTTTGCGCGCTGGTAAAGGAAATGTCAGAGCGTGTACAATTCATCTTCATTACGCATAATAAAGTCACTATGGAGATGGCTGAGCAGCTAATGGGTGTCACGATGAATGAGCCTGGCGTGTCCAGGCTGGTCGCCGTTGATGTTCAGGAGGCGGTTGATCTTGCTGGCGTGTAAACGCCGGATTCTTCAAGTATCCGGCATGAGCGTTGAGGCATCGAAAGAGCCTTTAGCCAGATACCCATTGATATCATTACAGAGGTAGCACCCATGGACAATCTTCGCTGGATACTCATACTCGCCGGTGTTGCTATTCTTGCTGTGTTGTACTTCTCTGGAAGGCCCGGCCGCACAAAGGCAAGTGGTAACCCCGGGGATCGACGCCGTAGCGCTGCAGCGGATGACCATCTGGATCCATTGCTGGGCGAGGACACGCTCTCGAACACCCTCAGCGACTTTGATGATGTCGATCCGGATGATTTTAGCAGGCCTGCCCAGGGACCCGGTGGCACGAGGACATCGTCATTCGATATTGCACCCAGCGATTACGAGTTTGATGAGGATTTAAGCAGAACGCAGGATTCTTCACCAGCATTCACAAGCTTTGCGCAGAAAATCGAATCCATCAGTGAGCGCCTGAAACCCAAGCGCCGGCAGCGAATCGCTGAATCGGAGCCTGCAAACATCGATGACATTTCGCCCAATGATCCTGAATTTGCCAGCAAGATTGTAACGCTGCATGTTGTTGCGCAACAGAACACGTTTTTTGATGGACAACAGGTGCTGGATGCCTTCGATCGTCGTGGCTATCATTTCGGCGAAATGAATATTTTTCATTCCATGCACAATGGAGC
>CAYGSW010000084.1:0-21085 GCA_964352535.1 uncultured Granulosicoccaceae bacterium
ATCACCCAATCCTTCCGGAAGCCCGGCGCCCGCATCCCCTTCGTCCGTAGCGAATCCCGCTCAATCGGAAATACAATCTGTATTCCGCCGAGCTGCGATCAGCTCCTTCGCGGAATCCGCTACGAACTAAGGGTCTGCGGGGCTGGCGTTCCAGTGAAAAGATTGTGCGTTTCATGAATAGTCCGGGCTAGGAAGCCTGCGCGATAGCAGCTATTCTGAGTTTTCTACACGTTTCGCAGCATTCACGTATAGCTTTTGCGCGTTCTCCAGTGCGTTGTTGACATCAAACCGATTGGTGCTTTCCCACTGTGGCTCCTCTCCGACAAACAACTGAAAGAAACCGATGGTGGTAGAAGGATCCTCGTGTACATTTTCCTTAAAGGATCTCCAGGTATTGATGTTGTTGAACCTGGCACCTTTATCAGTTTTTACGTCTAGCAGTTCTTCAATGATGGCTGATCGTACGTTCATGCAAAGCAGAACGTAGGCATACCCTTCAGGCCAGAAGTAGGCGGGTTGTTCAAGATCTGCATCAGGCGGCAACGAGTTAACTCTTAAAGGCTTATTGAGTATTAGCTCTTGCAGCATGATGGCTGCAGGGTAGGTGATGTAGAACTGTCTGATAGGATCGACATGCGGCTTTTGCAGCTCAAACCGTTTTACCCATTTGAGAAAGACCTGTCGCAAACACGCGTTGTCAACCGCAAACTCGACACCTGTGCGTCGCGTTACATCAGCAATCTGATCCGTAAAGGCTTTCATGAACCAGCGCAATCTCCGCGCAGACTTGTTGACAGGCGTATCACCTGTACTGATTAGCCCGGAAGGCTCGGTCTGGGTCATGCCGGTTTCGCCGATGATATCAAGCAGGCGTGCAAACAAAGCCTCGCTGTCTTCAGGGTGCTTCTGTAATGCAATGACCTCGGCAAGACTGTATTGGGTCACTTCGCAGCAGATATCCAGCAGACTCTGTTCATCGACAGAATCTGCATCCCTGCTGAGGAAAAACCACATGGCAACTGCAAAACTCGCTGCGGTTACTCCGTTGTGGAAAGCTTCATCCTCGAGCGGTTCGGATGGTGCACTACGAAACACTTGCTTGTTCAGAACCGAGGTGAGCAGATGTCTGGCCAGCGTCGGTGGCTCGTTGATTTCAGGAATTTCTTCAAGTTCCAGAATGCAATCAAGACACAGCGCTTCACTGATCAACACATCGTGACCGCGTATGTTCTGAAACGCGTAGTACAGGCCGAAGTAGAGTGCTCTGGATGCCTCTTCAGACTCGATATCAGGTACCTTTGGACGATAGCCAGCAGGTGAGAAAAACGTACTGTCTGGGGAGGCGCTTTTCTGAAAGGGGCCACCCAGTGAGCAGGTGACACGCTCCATCTCATCGGAGAACTTGTCGAGCTTGCGAGCCGCTCTGTGGGCCAGATTGTGCAGCTGATCGGGGAAAACCTGATGCGACTGTTCGTTTAGAAATTGCCCGGACTTTCGCACAGCAAAGCGGATACCTCGCAGCGCGTCTCGTACATGCAAGTTGACTTTGGTCTGTACCCGATCGGCGGAATGCGGTTTCACTGTCTGGTACCCGAAGATAAACACACAATCATGATTTCAACGATGTTGTATCCATGAATGCGAAGGTTGAATCAAGGTCTTTCACACCGGCTTGCGAGCCCAGGCCCGTTGCGTTCTGGGCTGAAGCCGCCTGACCGAGTCTAACACTGTCTTCGACAGACTTTCCAAGGTGCATGCCTGTAGCAAACCCTGCGTTGAAACAATCCCCACAGCCGCAGGTGCAAACAACGTCGATGTTGAATGCAGGGATTTGAAAACCCTTGCCATTCTGGTCGCGGTACATGGCACCCGCTGCGCCCAGTGTCAGTATCACGGCGCCAACGCCTTTGGAGAGTAGAAAGTCGCTGATATCGTCAAGGTCCGCAAGACCCGACAGGGCCATGGCTTCCTCCTCCGAGGGCATGAAGTAATCGGTATGGGGCAACAGAGGCTCGACCAATGCCATGTCGTCAGGGGTGGAGGCAAAAACATCCAGGGTGGTGCGACAGCCGGCCTGTTTTGCGGCTGCCATGATCTCAGCGGTTCGGCCCTTGTCCATTTTGTCCATCAGACCAACGCCACCGACGTGCAGGATGTCGGTATCCACGACCGTATCGACCTGCTCATCGGTAATGAAGAATGCACCGGTAGCGCCTTTTTTATGCAGCGCTGGGCGAGCACCATCTGGACGTGTTGTAACAATCGATGATGAGGTGGTGACACCTTCACACAGCTGCATGTTTCGGGTATCGATGTTGAAAGCGGCGAGTTTCTGTAACACCCAATCACCCATATCATCATCACCGACACCGCCGACCGCCTGCACCTTAAGCCCGTGCTTGGCAGCAACCACAGCCGCTGAACCTGCAGCACCAGAAACTGCCAGGGTTAATTCGTCGATGAAATAGGTGTTCCCACCGGGTGGAATATCGTTGACAGGCCTGCCCAGGCAGTCAAAGGTATAAAAGCCGATGGAGGTGTAATCAAATTGTCTATTAGTCACGGGATGCGTCTGCCGGTCTGTGAGTCAAAATAATTCAGTCTGTCCAGATCAAATTTCAAGTGAGCCGTCGCCCCAAGCTCAGCACGAAAGCTTCTGTCGGCCTTCACTTCAATCGTGTGCTCACCAACGCGAACGGTCAAGTAGGTTATATCGCCTGTTGGCTCTACGCCATACACTTCGCCATGGGCATGTGCATCGCTTGAGTCATTGGTGATGTAGGTGTCTTCGGGGCGCACACCGAGTGTGAACGGGCCAGACTCATCGTTGCGCATTCCTTGAACGTTGATGTCATTAGCTGAAAATACGCCCTTGTCGATGGAGCCGTTCATCAGATTCATGGGAGGCGCACCAATGAATGAAGCAACGAAGGTGTTGGCGGGGTTGGAATAGATTTCATCTGGTGTACCAATCTGCTGGCACGAACCCTCATGCATCACCACGATTCGGTCAGCCAGCGTCATGGCCTCTATTTGATCGTGGGTGACGTACACCGTGGTGATCTTCAAGGAGCGCTGCAATTGCTTGATCTGAATACGCATGGACTGACGTAGCTTAGCGTCAAGATTGGACAGAGGCTCGTCCATCAGAAACACTTGTGGCGAGCGCACGACAGCTCTTGCCAGTGCTACACGCTGGCGTTGTCCACCGGATAGCGCGCCCGGCTTTCTGTCCAGGTATGGCTCGATTTCCACCATGGCAGCCGCCTGCTGGATAAGCGCGTCCTGTTTGTCCCTGGGAACGCCTCGCATACGCAAGGGAAAGCGAATGTTTTCATACACATTCATGTTCGGGTATAGCGCGTAGCCCTGAAACACCATGGCAACATCTCGGTCACGGGCGTCAACATCATTCATCTCCTCGCCATCCATGAGGATAGAGCCGGACGTGGGCTCCTCCAGTCCGGCAATCATGCGCATTGTGGTGGTCTTGCCACAGCCAGAGGGGCCGAGCAGCACGATAAGCTCCTCGTCATTAATGTGAAGATCAATGTCTTTGACGCCAATGAAATCGCCCCAGCGTTTTTGTACATCTATGAGTTCGATTCGTGCCATTGCCTGGTTATCCTTTGACCGCGCCCATGGTCAAACCTCGCGAGAGATGTTTTTGAATGAGAAGAACAACGATAAAGACCGGAATCATGGCAAGAAACGAGACCAGAGCGATAGCGTTGTAGATAACGCCATCCGATCCGCCGGTAAAATTGGCCAGTGCAACCGACATGGTGTATGCCTTTGGCGTGGAGGCAATCAAAAGCGTAAACAGAAACTCGTTGATGGCGAAGATCATGGCGATGACCGCAGCCGTGATGATGCCGGGTAATACGATGGGAATTATGATTTCCCACAGGATGCGCATGTGGCTGGCGCCATCAGTGCGCGCAGCATCTTCAAGCTCTGTTGGAATGTCCATCATGTAGGAGCGAATGATCCACGTCACGATAGAGAGATTGATAGCAGCATAAACCAGCATCAATGCATAGATCGTATCCAGCAAGCCAAGATTACGGAACAGGAAAAAGATGGGTATTGCCACGATCGCTGGAGCCATCATGCGCGTTGATAATATGTAGAACGCAATGTCGTCACGGCCACGATAGTGGAAGCGCGATAGTGAATAGGCCGCCGGGATAGCCAGCACAAGATCAATGATGACCGAACCAAAAATGGCTGCCACCGAATTCATGAGGTATTTGGCCATCGGCCAGTCTTCCCAGATCAACCTCCAGGCATCCAGCGAGAACGTGGGGAAGTAGATCGGTTGAGGCGTGATGACTTCTGTGCGTGGTCGCAACCCGATGGACAGAAACCACGCAACAGGCACCAGGCACACAAGCGCCCACGTGCCAAGTATCAGGTAGCGAACGAGCAGATTTTCGCCTTTGGATTTTCGTAACCTAGGCACGGAATGCGGCTCCTACCTGGACGATACAAAAGCGCGCTTGACGACGAACTGCGCGATGATGATGGTGAGGGCCAGCATGACAACCGATGCTGCCGATGCGTAACCGAAATTGAAAAACTTGAAGCCGGTGCGATAGATAAAGTAGCTGATGGTTTCAGTGCCAAACGCAGGGCCACCTTTTGTGATGATGAATACGTTGGCAAACATCGTGGTTATATCGATGGCTCGCAGCACCAGTGCAACAGCGATCACTGGTCGCATCAACGGCAGTGAGATATTCCAGAAAATCTTTGGCCAGGTTGCGCCATCAAGCCTGGCTGCTTCTTCGACCTCCTCATCTTGGCTTTGCAACGCTGCTACAAAGATAATGAAAAGAAACGGTGTCCACTGCCAGACATCAGCCGCGATGAGCAGTGCCCGGCTTCCCCATATGGATGACTGAATAGCGAGGTTTCCGTCTACCATGCCGATGCGCATGAGAACATCGGCAAACACCCGTGCATCCAGAAACGCCAGTTTGAAAATGAATGCTACTGCTGATGGCATAAACAGCATGGGTAGCAGGAAAACAATGCGCCAGCCTTTAACCCAAGGGTCGCGATAGGCATAGAACGCAAGGGTTAACGCGATGGCACACTGCAGGATAAGCGAGATAGCACCAATGATGAAGGTGTTGGCAAGCGCGCCCCAGAATTGATAATCGCCGATAAGGTTGGCGTAGTTCTCAAGCCCGATAAAGCGCCAGGGCCCGAATTTTACGGCATGAAAGCTCTGTACCAGAGCATAGATACCCGGGTACAGAGTAATCAGCAGCAGATAGATGACAGCAGGGGCGACCAGCAGGTAGGGCAGCCACTTGGAAAGCCGTTTGTTGCGTCGCCTGCGTTTTGGCGTGATGCCAGCGACAAGCGAAGCAGCCGGAGCTGCTCCGCTTTGCTGACCAGACGTGGATGTCACCAGCGGTGGTCTCTTAGAAGGGAAGTTTCTTACCTTCGCCTACATACAGGCCCGGTGCCGCAGCGGCATACTCCACAGGATCATTGCCGGCATAGAAGCCATTTTCCTGCATGATCCTGGTGACTGCTTTGGCTGCGTTGTCGAGTGCTTCCTTGGGCGTAATCTGCCCAACCACAGCACGGTTGATTTCGTTGCCAATGGCCTGTTCTATCGGGAAGGCACCGGGCAGGCGAGGGGAGCACCATGCATGATCGAGGCTGTCGCCCCAGACTTTTGCGGGCTGTGAGACTTTTTGCAGTTCCTCGTTGCCAAGCACCGAACGGTAACCCGGTGCAACACCGTTGGCATTGGCTTCGTTCATTGCCATGATGCTCGCGGTTGTCAGGAAGCCAAGCATCAGAAACGCACCTTCCGGATTCTGGGCTGAGGCTGATACGCACGAGGTAGAGCCTGCAATGTTAGGTGGTGCAAATCGACCACCGTCGATACGTGGCTCGTAGATAGTCACGAAATCATCGACGATCTGGGACTGGTCTGGGCGCATAGCCTGTGTGCCTGAATCCTGCCAGCTGATATTGGTTGCCACTTGACCACCCAGCCACGCTGCACGGTTCTCAGGCCAGCCTGCTCCGGCATGTCCTTCGTTAGCGTTTTTGCTGAGTTCCATAATGATTTCCAGGCCTTTCATGCCCTCTTCACCGTTGAAGATGGGTTCCCAGTTTTCGTTGAACAGCATCATGCCAGCCTGTGCAGCGATGTGCTCCCACGTGTAGGTGGACCAGAAGCCCGGAGCCGCCATCATGCCCACGCCAGACACACCTGGCTCGATCTTGTTGAGCTCCTTTGAGACACGGATAAGTTCGTCATAGGTTGGAACCGACTGGGACAGATCAATTTCCCCACCCAACAATGTTTCCATATAGCCCTTGCGCAAATGCACCATCTGGATATCACAGTCGAATGGGATGCCGTACATGGTGCCGTTGAACATGCCGTAGTTCAGCCGGTAGGTGTCATAAAAGTCGTCCAGTGGAAGTGACCATTTTTCGGCGTAGTCGTCCAACGGATAGAGAAAGCCCGGCGAGGCAAAATCACCCATCCACGGAGAGAAGAATTGCAACGCATCAAACGATGCATTGCCTGAGATGAATTCTGCCAGCGCCTTATCGTAGAAGCTGTCATCAGGAATGGGCACGAGCTCTACTTTGATGCCTGATAGTTGCTCGAAAGGAGTCAGGCCTTCGGCGGCTGATTCGGCATCAGCAGCGCCAATCGCAAACCGCACCGTGGTGCCGGCAAGCTCTTTACGAACCTGCTCCCAGTCAACGGTTCGAATCCAGTCTTTGGTGGGGTCCCAGAGCGGTGCATCGCTCATGTTGTAGAGATTGCGGTAGTCCTCGCGAACGTAACCCGGCACCGAAATACCGTCCAGCACGGATGCAGGGTCAGGCAGATCCTGAGCCCAGGCCTTGGATAGAAACGGGAAATTGACGGCGGATGCAGCAACGCCACTGAGGCTGAGTGCTGCTGCTGATTTGACGACTTTTCGCCGTGCCGGGTTGAGCGCCTTGTGGCCGCCCAATTGTACCTTGTCAGTCATTGATACCTTTCCTCCGAGAAGATGAAATAAGAGCCGGTCCCGCTTTTCTCCGCGAGCCAGAGTGAGTCAGTGCGTGGGTATAACTTACTGAGCCAATACTGCTGGGCAGCAGCGCACCACGTACATTTGGTGAAGATTTATAATTTTTGTTCATACTGTTTGTTTGAAAATCGTTTGTCAAGCTAACTGATTAACCTGCTAATCTAGCGTTGTAATAAACAAATGAATTTTATATGATGCAATTGTTCATGTTGCTCTTTACTTACATTGAGGTCTAGCAATGACGTCCAACGTCTCGCCCATTGGTCTGGCAAAAGAGCTGAAAGCCCGCCAAGACAACGGTAAGCCCATTCGCATTGGCCTGATCGGCTGCGGCGAGATGGGTACCGATATCGTCAGTCGTGCTCTGATCATGGATGGAATCGAAGTCGCTGCCATTGCTGATATTAATCCGCAGGCGGCAGAAAAAGCTATCCGCATTGCGCATCAGGAAGACGGGCACGCTGCACAGGTGAGCTCAACAGACGCATTGAATGCCGCTATCGAACAGGGCAAAACAGGGATCATCGACGACGCTAATCAACTGCTTGAAAGCGGACTGATTGATGTGGTTGTGGAGGCAACAGGGTTGCCTGGGCCAGGCGCCGATTACGCCATTGCCGCCATGGAACGTGGCAAGCATCTGATCATGATGAATGTCGAGGCTGACGTTACTATAGGCCCGTATCTGAAGGCTGAAGCCGACCGTCACGGCGTCATCTATTCTCTGGGAGCTGGTGATGAGCCTTCATCGTGCATGGAACTCATCGAGTTCGTCTCTGCAATGGGCCACACCATCGTTGCTGCGGGCAAAGGCAAGAACAATCCGCTGAACATTGATGCTGTTCCAGACGAGTACATGGAAGAGGCCAGCCAGCGAAACATGAATCCACGCATGCTGGTTGAATTTGTGGATGGGTCAAAAACCATGGTAGAGATGGCCGCTATCGCCAACGCCACAGGCTTGATACCGGATAAGCCAGGTATGCACGGTCCAACTGTGTCTGCCCAAGATCTGAGCTCAGTGCTGGTGCCGCAAAAAGATGGCGGCTTGCTGGGCGGTACTGGACGTGTGGATTTTTCAGTGGGTGGCGGTATCGCACCCGGGGTGTTTGTGGTTGCCGAGATGGCGCATCCACGTATACGTGAGCGTATGGAGGATCTGAAAATGGGGAAGGGGCCTTACTTTACGTTCTTGCGCCCCTACCATCTCACATCGTTGGAAGTTCCACTCACCTGTGCAAGAGCGGTCATCTATGGCAAGGCTGATATGGTGCCTCTGGACCGCCCTGTTGCTGAGGTGTGTGCGGTGGCTAAAAAAGACATCGCTGTTGGGGAAACACTGGATCAGATTGGCGAGTATTGCTATCGCGCATGGATCATGGAAGCTGATGATGCACGCAGCCAGCAAGCCGTGCCGTGCGGGTTGCTGGCTGGCGCTAAAGCTACCAAAGCCATTGCCAAAGGGGAGCTGCTGACCTACGCATCGGTAACAACGGATGCAAGCACGCGAATTGTTGATCTGCGCAGGCAACAAGATCTGTTGCTGGGCTACTGAATCAAAGCAGATACTCACTTATGCTGAAACCGACACCATCGAATATTCCGTTTGTCATTGCGCACTATCCCGAAGCATCATTGATCGCAAGCTTGCGCAAGATGTATCTGATCCGCAAGTTTGAGGAGGGTGCTGAACAATGCTACACCCGCGGTCTCATACACGGCACCATGCATTTGTCCATTGGTCAGGAAGCCAGTGCCGTTGCCAGTTGCTTGCCGTTGCAGAGCGATGATCAAATCACCTCCACGCATCGCGGGCATGGTCATTGTCTGGCCAAGGATGCCGATGTTTCGCGGATGTTTGCAGAGTTTTTCGGCAAGGAGACAGGCTACTGCAAAGGGCGTGGGGGCTCGATGCACATAGCCGATGTCAGTAGTGGCAACCTGGGGGCAAACGGTATTGTCGGTGGAGGAATTCCGATTGCGGTAGGAGCCGCGCTGAGTGCGAAGCGGCTCAAGACAGGCAAGGTGGTTGTGTGTTTTTTCGGTGATGGTGCCAACAACGAAGGGGCGTTTCATGAAGCCCTGAACATGGCCTCGGTGTGGAAACTGCCCGTTGTGTTCGTGTGTGAAAACAACAAGTACGGCATGTCAACATCGACTGAGAAATCGACAGCGGTTGCACAGATAGCCGAACGGGCCAGCGGTTACAACATGCCCGGCAAGACAGTGGATGGCAATGAGTTTTCTGATGTGGCGCAGGCCATGCATGAGGCGATAAATCGTGCCCGGGCAGGTGAAGGTCCGTCACTGGTTGAGAACATGACCTACCGCTGGCGTGGTCATTCCAAGTCTGATCGTAACCGCTATCGCACCAAGGAAGAGATCAGTGAATGGATGTCGCAGGATCCCATTGCGCGGTTTTCGCTCATGCTGCAGGAACACAGGATCATTACATCGGAGGCGGTTGTGGAAATGGAAGCCGATGTTGATCGTGAAATCTCCGAGGCCATAGAATTTGCCAAATCCAGCCCGGATCCAAAGCCTGAAGATTTAACGCGTGACGTGTATACGGTAGGTGGTCTGTGAGCGCCGTCATTCAGAGCGCAGAGATGCAGACTGGCAGTCGTGAGATGTCTTACGCTGAAGCGATCCGGGATGCGCTGGACATCGCATTGGCGCAAGATGAACGTGTCGTGCTGATGGGTGAGGACATCGGTGTCTATGGAGGCGCTTTCCAGGTTACTGGCGATCTTGTTCACAAGTATGGAACCGAACGCGTCATGGACACGCCAATTTCTGAGCTTGGGGGTGCCGGGGTTGCAGTAGGAGCTGCCGCTACAGGTTTGCGTCCGGTATTCGAATTCCAGTTTTCCGACTTTGCCATGTTGGCGATGGAGCAGATTTGTAATCAGGCTGCCAAAATGCGCTTCATGCTTGGGGGTGCGGTGTCGGTACCTCTGGTCATGCGTTTCCCGTCAGGTTCTGGCACTGGTGCTGCAGCTCAGCACAGTCAGAGTCTGGAGGCATGGTTTGGACATGTACCCGGATTGAAAGTGGTGCAACCAGCCACACCGCACGATGTCAAAGGTATGTTGCTGGCGGCATTGGAAGATCCTGACCCGGTTCTGGTGTTCGAGCATAAGTTGCTCTACAAACAAAAAGGTGTTGTGCCCGAGGGCTACTACACGGTGCCATTAAACAAGGCACATGTGTGTCGTGAGGGCACTGATGTGACGGTTGTGGCCTCATCCATCATGGTGCAGCGAGCTCTGCAGGCCGCCGAGGCGCTGGCCAGTGAAGGGGTGTCCACGGAAGTCATTGACTTGCGGTCAGTTCGCCCGATAGACACAGATACCATTATCCAGTCGGTGAAAAAGACGTCACGACTTGTGACGGTGTATGAGGGCGTCAAGACATTGGGCATTGGTGCTGAGATCAGTGCCATGATTGCAGAAAGCGAAGCCTTCGACTACCTGGATGCGCCCATTATTCGCCTGGGTGGTGCCGAGTGTCCCATACCGTACAACCCCGAACTTGAGCGTGCGGCAGTTCCTCAGATGGAGACGATTCGGGATGCGGTATCACGGTTGTGTTCCGGAGCACGTTGATATGCCAGTGGAAGTCATCATGCCAAAAGTTGACATGGACATGGCGAATGGCATCATTGCTCAATGGCACGCTAAAGAGGGTGACACCGTTGTAGAAGGCGAGCCTTTGTTCGATATAGAAACAGACAAGTCCAACATGGAAGTGGAAGCGCCTGCGTCAGGTGTTCTGAGGCAAGTAGCAGCCAGCAATGGTGATACCGTTGATATCGGTGTTTGCATTGCGCAGATTTACGCGCAAGATGAAGCGCTGGTTTCACAGGTTGATGCTGCGAGTATCCAGCACGGATCGCCGCCATCCCATGCTAGTGAGTCTGAAGTGCGTCGTGCTGCAATCGTTGGTGCTAATCATGCGGGTAACGTCGCAAGTAGCCAACCGCTTGCAGCTGACGCTGACACCCATGCTACATCCATGGCTACATCAGTCGCCGATGTGGTGAAACTGACAGGTGTCAGGAGCGATCAAACAGAAAAGGTGCGCGCGACGCCTCTTGCGCGAAAAATCGCAGGACAACTTGGTGTTTCACTGGATAGCGTAAACGGTTCGGGTCCTCGCGGTAGAATTACAAAGAGTGATGTTGAGCGCGCCGCGGCAAGCACACGCATGGTTGAAACGCCAGTGTCAGCACCAGACTCCGTTGGAGCATCTACAGCACAACTGGATGCGTTGGGTATTGCCTACACACGTTTGCCGGTTGGCAGAATGCGGACCACCATTGCACAACGGCTAAGCGATAGTAAGTCATCCATTCCTCATTTTTATCTCGAATGTGACTGTCGGGTTGATACGCTTCAAGCCTACAGAAAGCAATTGAATGAGGCACTGGGTGCTGATAATTCACTCAAGATCTCTTTGAACGATCTGATTGTCATGGCGGCTGCCAAAGCACTGGAGGCTGTGCCTGAGGCTAATGTTTCGTGGGCAGGCGCTGACATCATTCAGTATCAGGATGCCAATATTTCTGTCGCCGTGTCGGTAGAGGGTGGCTTGATGACACCGGTAGTGCGCGGTGCGCAAGCCAAGAGTATAAAAATTCTTTCCGCTGAACTTGGGGATCTCAGTGCACGGGCACGCCAGGGTAAGCTCTCACCCAATGAATATCAGGGTGGCTCCATGTCAATAACCAATCTTGGCATGTTTGGTGTTCAGCGTTTTCAGGCCATCATCAATCCACCGGAAGCCATGATTCTGGCGGTGGGTTCGGCTTCCAGGCAGATCGTAGTTGATGACAATGATCAACCCGCCGTGGCGAATGTGATGTCTGTCTGCCTGTCATGTGATCATCGTGTACTGGATGGTGTTGTGGCTGCACGCTGGTTGCAGGCATTTAAGGCGCGGATAGAGAACCCTATCCAGCTGATGCTATAAACACGTCCACACTCATGAGCATCGACTACGATCTGGTTGTTATTGGCTCAGGCCCCGGTGGCTATGTAGCTGCTATTCGCGCTGCTCAGCTCGGAATGAAAACTGCGCTCATTGAATCTGATGCATTGGGGGGGGTGTGCCTGAATCGTGGGTGTATTCCCACCAAGGCGTTGTTGCACTGCGCTGAAGTTGGTCGGACAGTTGCGCAAGCCAGTCAGTTTGGCTGGGACGTTCCAGCTCACTCCCTGAATCTTGCCGGTGTGGTTAGACATGCCAATTCAACGGCACACCGCTTGTCAGGCGGTGTCAGCTATCTGATGCGCAAGCATGATGTTGAGGTGATAAACGGCTGGGGAAAATTGCACGAACCGGGAGTGGTTCAGATTACACAGGCCGAATCAAGTCGGCTGGTCAGTGCAAAACATAGTGTTATTGCGACAGGTGCGCAGGCCAGACAGCTGGATAGCCTGCCTTTTAATGGCACATCCATATGGACATCAAATGATGCCCTGTCACCCACATCTGTACCAAAGCGTTTGTTCGTTGTGGGCAGCGGTGCCATCGGCATTGAGTTCGCGTCGATCTACAACACGCTGGGTTCTGCAGTTACTGTGGTTGAAGTCAAATCGGGAATCTTGCCTGCCGAAGATACCGACATCGCAAATTTTGCACGCGACTCACTCGAAAAGCAAGGCATCGAGATCATCACTGATGCCGAATTCAGTGTCGAGCATATCGATGATGATGGGGTATCGGTCAACGTGAAAAGCGGCAACGCAAAGGCGATACATCGAGAGTTTGACAAGGTTCTGGTGGCCGTTGGCGTCACCGGCAATATAGATGACATCGGCCTTGAGCGTATGGGTGTGGCAACCACAGCAGGGCATATTCAAACCGACGAATGGATGGCGACTAACGTTGCGGGTATCTATGCCATTGGTGATGTCACCGGAGCACCCTGGCTTGCACATAAGGCAAGCCATGAAGCTATCCTATGTGTCGAGCGCATAGCAGGATTGGCCTCCGCGCATCCTCTGGATAAGCTCAAGGTGCCAGGGTGTACCTATTCGCACCCTCAGATTGCATCTATCGGTCTGACGGAGGCAGCAGCACGCGCCAGTGGAAAATCCATAGCGGTTGGACGATTCTCATTCAGTGCCAATGGCAAGGCATTGGCAGCCGGAGAATCAGAAGGTCTGGTTAAATCCGTGTTTGACGAGACTACGGGTGAAATACTGGGGGTGCATATGGTCGGTGAAGGTGTTACCGAAATCATCAATTCGGTGTCGGTGGCCATGGCGCTGGAATGCACCGAGGAGTTTCTGATGAGAACTGTATTCGCGCATCCAAGTTTGTCCGAGATGTTGCATGAGTCAACGCTGGATGCGTTTAACAGAGCTATTCACCAGTAGTGGACACCCTGATAGGCTATACGGAGTTTGAAAAGGGTGTAAGAGACAACCGAGAGCCAAAGCATGTCTGATATTAATTCTGACTTTGAGGCAGCATCTCTGACCGGCCGTTCTGAGAGTCTGGTGATCGACTCCGCTCAGGAACAACGCATTCGCACGGCGTGGCTTTACTATGTGGAGGGCCTTAATCAACAGCAGACTGCTGATGTGCTGAATTTGACGCGACTGCAGGTGACACGTTTGCTGGCTGATGCGCGCAAGCGCGGTGAGATCAATATCCAGATCAATTCCGAGCTTACTTCCATTGTCGCGACAGAGCGCGCCATTGAAAAGAAATTTGGTGTCAAGCGCGTCAGCATTGCATTGCGCTCGGACCAATCCACCGATCCCGTCAAGTCCATTGCAACCGTTGCAGGGCGGTTTATCTCGCAGTATGTGCAGGCGGGTATGAACATTGGTGTAGGTTGGGGGCGCACATTGTATTCGGCATTGCCGCATATAGAAGGTCGCGACCTTGAAGATGTGCAGGTGGTGTCATTGCTGGGAGGAATCTCGGAAGCCAAGCGTTACAACCCGGCTGAATTTGCCTGGCAGTTTGCTCGAAGGTTCAACGGGGATGGTTATCTTGTGCCTGCGCCCGCACTGGTAGATAGCGTGCAGACCAAAGAGGCATTGCTGGAGCGGTGCGGTATCAACAAGATTTTTGATCAGGCCAAGTCACTGGATGTGGCCTTTATCAGTGCCGGTGGCATCATGAATCTCAACACATCGTATCGAGTAGGGCATTTGTCCGAGGCAGATCGTCAGTCCCTGATCAAGGCTGGTGTGGTTGGCGACATCCTGTACAACTTTATCAATATGAAAGGCGAGATCGTCGATCATCCCGTGAATGATCGCGCTATTTCCATCGAGATCAATACGCTCAAGCAAGCCAAGGATATTGTTCTGATTTCCGGTGGTCGCGAGAAAATCGAAGCGCTCATTGGAGCGCTTCTGCTGCTAGAACCTGCCTACTTCATTACCGATGAAGTGACAGCTTCAATTATTGCGGAATACGATATTTAACGCTGCAAGAGGAGGTAAGGTTTACTTGTTAGATTGCGGGTTGACGGACTACTAGACATAAAGGGTGAATATGGGGCTAAGTGGAAACTACGGCGGAGTTGTATCGAATGCTGGGCAGGATCTTAGGCTGAGCAGAATTTAAGGCCGAGCAACATGTAGGACTTCGCAGAATCTAAGGGCGAGCACAACTTAAGGCAAAGCAGAATCCAAGTCAGTAGCAGGCGTCAGGCTTGAGGCGAGAACACAGGCTTCATGGCATTAATCATTTGCCGTGCCGTAACGATTTTTTCGTCACGCGACTTGCCATTGCCAACAGGTCCGTCAACAAACAGATTGGCCAGGCCGTGCACGGAAGACCAGGCCAGCAACTCCTCCGGACTAAGCGCCGTTGGATCATCATCGTGCAGTGAGTCTGCAAAGCCGCGTTTCAGAATACCGCTCAGTTTGCCAGCGGCTGCCTGATACTCAGGATCGTTGGTGTAGATGGCTTCTTCCCTCCACATGGCCCGAAAAAAGGCCGGTTTGTCGATGGCAAACTGAATATAGGCGAGCCCAACGGCTGTAAAAGCGTCGATTCCTGTGTTGTGGCTCTCCGATCCGGACGCCGTCATGGCATTACATAGCTGATGCAGGGCGCGAGTGGCAAAGGCTGTCAACAGGGCGCGTTTGTCGGTGTAATGGCGAAACGCAGAAGAGGGCGAGACCCCCACGCGCTTTGCGCAAGCGCGCAAAGAGACGGCCTCCAGACCAAACTGACTGGCGATTTCATCCACCGCGTTGAGCAGTGATTCGGCCAGATTTCCGTGGTGGTAGGAGCCTTTCTTAGTCGTTTTGTCAGTTTTCATGCCTGTATTGTATGGGCGAATGTGATCAGTGTTAACTTTTTTTCGAAAACACTTGATATTTGCCTACTTTGTCCATTATTATATGTGAACAGTGTTTACATGAGGTGAGGGAGTAACGTAATTCTCGGCCCTCGTTCAGGTACGGGCTGTGTACATCCATCAACCAAGAGAAAAACTATGACTTCAACAACAAAAAATGATGTTTCGTCATCAAGTAAATCGTGGTCGTGCAGGAACAGTCGCTCATCGCACATGGGCCGGTCGCAGCGGTGGAGTGGCGTCAACATTGCCGTGATGGTTCTGGGCTTTGTGATGTTCTGGCCAGCGGGTCTACTCATACTTGCCTGGATCATGTCTGGCCGTGACGTCAGAGAGCTACCTGCTGCAATAAAAGCTCGATGGGATCAGTTTTTTGGCGACAACCCCCTGGAAACCCGTTTTTCCGGCGGATCCAATAACATTGTGTTCAATGAATATCAGCAAACGCAGTACGATCGGATCGCTGAAATCAAAAACGAGATTCGCGAACGTGCACGTCGATTCCGTGATTTCTCAACGCAGGCAAAGCGTCGTGCAGATCAGGAAGAGTTTGAACAGTTCATGGCCAGTGCCCCGGGTGGCAACAACAACGTTAGCTGATGTCTGACATGATGGGCCAACTCACGGCGAGTCGTCTGAACACGCGACGACTCGCCAACGTCCGCATAATACACATTGAAAAGCACTAAGACTCATGGCCGGTGAAACGAATTTGCACGTCCTGCTATCGTCGATGACTGCAACACTTGAAGACGGTATCTACGTATTTTTAACGCTTGATAATCAAGAGCTGCCATCCGCGATAAAGCCCAGGATGATGTTTGAAGAAGCGGAAGGGACAACATACATTCTTCGCCAAGAACTAGCCGAAGATGCCGGACTCAACTATGAGTTTCCGTCGCACATGATCACACTGAATATCCATTCTTCACTGGAAGCGGTCGGATTCATTGCCCGCATCGCCACCGAATTGGCAAAAGCGGGCATGGGCGTCAACCCTGTATCCGGGTATTTTCATGACCACTTGTTTGTGCCAGAGGGCCGGCATGAAGAAGCTCTGCAAATCCTTGCGCAAATATCGCCTGAGTCTTAGTGTTCAAAAAGGTGTTTGAAAAAATGATTGCCAGTTGATATCTGTAGCAGTGGTTGGCAGCTGTCATTGCGTTTACCAGCTGCTGATATGTGATGATCAACAACAAAAACCGCTCCCGCGGGAATCTGTTTATGGCGTTGATTGCGTGGTGTTGATTGAAGACTGCCCACTCAAATAACTACTAACTACGCGGCATTGTGCATTGTACAACCATTCGTTGTTCTGCCATGAAGCTGGCGGTCATCAACCAACACGGCTCTTCCAATAAACATGCACTGTAGCGGAGGCTAAATCAACACACTAAGCATATCTTGCGGTGTCAAGCATAAAACGCATAATGATCGTTGGTCAGCCTGGTTCCGGGAAATCCACTCTCGCACGGGAATTGGGGGAATTGCTTGCGCTTCCTGTCGTTCATGTTGACAACATCCACTGGCAAGCAGGCTGGATAGAGCGATCTGGGCCGGAGAAAGACAAGTTGTGTTCCGAAGTCCATGCGCAGGATTGCTGGATATTCGAAGGTGGCCGATCTTCAACCTGGCCAGAGCGGCTGAATCGAGCAGATATGCTGATATGGCTGGATTTCCCGTTGTCAGTAAGAGCATGGCGAATTTTAAAACGCACACTTCAATACTATGGTAAAACACGGCCCGACTTGCCGGAGGGTTGTCCCGAACGTTTTAGCCTTGAATTCACACAATGGATTTGGAACACGCGAAATAGCGGTCGGAAAAAAATGCAACAACTGTTTGATGCTGCACCTCATGGCATGCCAAAACATCGGGTTTGCAACAAAAGTCAAGTTGAGAAACTGGTCTCTAATTTCTCAATACGTTGAACTAAATAAGATAGGCTACATGCCTGACAGAGTAGAGTCAGATTTCTCAGCTATGAGAAATCGTGAACTGACTGACCATCCTTTTATTGAAGGCGCAAGACGATTCTGACGAACATCACGCTGATGTATGATTGAGCACAACAAACGGTTATTGCCAGTGGCCCATGCATAAATCAGTTCATCATTGCACCATGCTACCTGGTGTTGAGGTTATGTCCATTGTTTCGGATCGTAGCTTTCCCAGGCATACGCATGACGAATTCGGGTTGGGTTATATAGTTGATGGTGGTCAAAGGAGCTGGAGTGGGCGAGGGCTGGTTGAGGCTGAAGCGGGTGACATCGTTACCGTGAACCCCGGTGAAATTCATGATGGCATCGGTCGAAAAGATCGTCCCCGGCACTGGCGTATGCTGTATCTTTCGCCAGAGGCAATCGAGCGTAGTGTTGAGAAACCCGCAGCGCAACTTGAATTACATGATCCGGTGCTGCGAGATAGAGAAACACTGACAACCATTGCGAGTGCCATCAATGCATTGGTCGGTGATGATCCCGATCCGGATCACATCGAAGAACAACTACTGCTTGCGTTACGCTCCATGATGAATCCGTCATCGGCATTGCCTCCCGCACAAACATGTTCTTTTTCCGTCAGACGCGTTGTTGAAAGAATTGAGGCGGAGTCTGCGATGCCGCTCAATCTGTCTGATTATGCCGCCACTGCTCAGATGAGTCGCTATCAAATCTTGCGGCATTTTGCGGCTGAAGTAGGTACCACGCCGCATGCCTATCTGCTGCAGCATCGTGTCAAGCAGGCGCGTCTTTACCTGCAAGCGGGTCGCACCCTGGCCGATGCTGCTATGTCCGCTGGTTTTTCAGACCAGAGCCACATGACGCGTTCCTTCGTTCGACAGATCGGAATTACACCAGGGCGCTATGCACGGGCAAGCGCCTGATCTTGCGAGCTGTCCGAGTCGCTTGCAATATTCTTCAATACGGCACTGCATCAAGCTGCTAGAAAGAGCACCTGTAACAAACAGATTGGGAGCGGTAGGTGCGTTTTTCGTATTCAGAGTATATGCAGTTGACGTTTCCCGGACGCGTGTCAGGGGTAATTGTCATGGATCACATTGTCAATCAAGTCATCGTTGATGAGGCGTTGACTCGTTTCACAGCGATTGCGTCTGATCGATTGGCCGTGAGTAGCGAAGGAGAGTTCGCTGAAATCAAGGCATGGCGTAAGGCCTTCTCGACCATGGGATACAAGCCCACCAAATACCGATGTGCGGCGGAGGCCCTCTTGCGCCGTTTTCGCAAGGAAGGAAACATGCCTCGTATCAATCCGCTCATCGATCTGTGCAATGCCGCATCGATGGCCTTTGCTATCCCTATTGCTGTTTTTGATCAAGACAGGATCAGCGGGAATCTGACAGTTTGTCAGGCTTCGGGGCAAGAAACTTACAAGAGCTTTGGTGGTGCTACAGAACATCCGGATGCGGGTGAGGTTATTTTTGTTGACGATGCTTGCCATGCTCATGCACGTCGGTGGGCTAACAGGCAGAGCGCACATTCGGCAGTCTCAGCTACCACAACGGGTGCGGTTATTATTGCCGAAGCGCTGCATGAAGGGGCTGAGCAAGACATGGTGCGGCTTATCGGTGCACTGAGTGAAGCGTTGCAATCCATCTACAAGACAGATGCCAGCCATGCGTTCCTGTTACAGCCAGACGCAGAGTTCGATAGTCTTGCTGAGTCCTCTTAGGGTATGTGGGCTGAATTTCTGTTTACCTCTTTCATTGTTGTTATCGCGCCGGGGACTGGCGTTTTTTACACAGTCAGTGTTGGACTGGCGCGCGGAGCATTGGCCAGTGTCGCTGCAGCAGCAGGGTGTACGCTGGGTATTGTTCCACACCTGACAGCTGCAAGCCTTGGTTTGGCGGCGCTCCTTCAGACCAGTGCTGTTGCGTTTCAAATGTCGAAATTTGTGGGTGCATCCTATCTGGTTTATCTGGCGTGGTCTATCCTCAAAGAAAAGAGTGCTCGAGATATTGAGCCAGAATACGAGCACAAGCCGCTATTGCGTGTCGCATCCACTGGATTTCTGATCAACATACTCAATCCGAAATTATCAATTTTCTTTATGGCTTTCTTGCCGCAATTTGTCGTCGCAGACACAGCTGCGCCGGTTCTCCAGTTACTGGTGTTTAGTTTCATCTTCATGGCTATGACCTTTAGCGTTTTTATCTGCTATGGCGTTTTTGCAGCGCATTTTCGACAGCGCGTGATATCACAACCGTCTGTCATGACATGGATGCGTCGATGCTTTGCAGCGGTCTTCGTGGCTCTTGGGTTAAAGTTACTGATGTCAACCGTATGATATGAGACACGAGCATGCAGTATTTGCTATACGTGGCATCCAGCCTGGATTATTCATGAAGCCACCAGATTCTTCCGGAAGGCCGGCCCCCGCGCCGCCTTCCCCTGTAGCAAATTCTACTCAGGCTGCGCGCCCCGGTCGAAATACAGTCTGTATTCCGCCGGGCTGCGATCCGCTCCTTCCTAGAATCCGCTACAGGAAAAGGGTTCGGTGAAAGAAGCAGGCGGGGCGGCCTTCCGCGTTTCATGAATAGTCCAGGCTAGTATTCTTCTGTTTGCCGGAAACGCCACCGCCATGATTATTCGCCATGATGTCAATGATCAGAAATACCTGGATCTTGGTGAGAAATACTCACCATCAGTAGCCTATCTTGGAGGCTGTGCAGGCACACTCATCGACAGAAGCTGGATACTGACTGCGGCGCACTGCGTGGTGGGCAGGGAGAGTGAGATACTCTCAGTTCGCCATACAGACACAGAGTATCGCGTTGAAAATATCATGCTGCACCCGGATTTTGAGCAAGAGAAGACTATTCGACACGATATAGCCTTAGTCCAGCTAAAGGAGCCGATAGACGTAGGTGAGCCTGCAAAGCTCTACACTTTGAGTGATGAAGAAGGGCAGACTGTTGTATTTGTTGGCAGGGGAACTTTCGGTAACGGACGTAAGGGTCTGATTGAGGAAGACGGCAAACAACGTGGAGCAACTAATGTTGTCATCAGTGCATCAGTGCATCAGTGCATCAGTGCATCAGTGCATCAGAGCAAACAATAGGCTTTCAGTTTGATTCACCCGAAAAAGCTACGCCGACAGAAGGTATCAGCGGACGTGGAGATAGTGGTGGACCTGCGTTTGTCACGCTCGATTCGCAACTTTATATTGCAGGGGTGAGTTCCTATCAGGACAGGAATGGTTCAGAAGAAGGACGTTATGGTGTTTTAGAGTATTACACCAGAGTGTCCACTAATGCACGATGGGTAGAATCCGTTATGCAGAACGCTAAGCCTTCGAGCATGCCCAGGCATCCTGTCATCGATGCCATTAAACAAGGGAGCGAACAGCAACTTCGCGAAGCAATGGGTAGTGATGTTATTGGAGACGTTGCGCTCATAACCGAAGCGTTTATACAGACTATTCTGATGGATCGAATGGATTTGGCTCAAGTGCTTTTTAAGTTTGGTGCGAGCATCGAATCCATAACGATCAATGGAGCGTCCTTGTTTGAATTGTCTCTGCGCAACGGCCGTGTAGAATACTTCGATAGCTTGATGGCCAGGTATAGTCAGAGCGATGCTATTCACAAGAAGGATAGCGTCATTTTGCCTTTACTAGTAGTCCGTCAACCCGAAATATTAGGATTCAGCGGGCCTGTCTGTGTTCG
>CAYGSW010000085.1:0-21083 GCA_964352535.1 uncultured Granulosicoccaceae bacterium
GGTAACTTACAAGTCTTACGGGGGGGGGGTGTTACCAACCATCAAATAATGTCATCAAGAGTGGGCGGGATTCTCTGCAAATAATCTGCTCGCTCTCAACACGCAGCGTTGTCTGAATGGCCTTCATTGCTTCTGACCCAAGTCATCTGCAATTAACCACAGTTTTGCAGCGACTCTAACATAACTGGTGGCTGTTATCTCTACCGTCGCTATGTCGTGTCGTGTATTTCTCGTGTGCCGGAAATGTCAATGCGTACAACAAAGAATCGCCAAGCATTCTATTATTTCTTTTACTAGACGCTTACCCTTTGTACACTATTGATCCGTCCAGCTCATAAAGTGGGATGCAGAGCGATCATCAGGCGTGTTCCCAACATGGCGCATTCGTGCTGGAGCACGTCAAACAAATGCAACACGGGTGGGGACTCGCCTGATCGCTCCCTTCGGGCGACTTTGGCAGCCGCTGCATCCTACTTTATGAACTGGACGGATCACTAGCGTAAGCCAAGGGTAAGCACTAATGGAAAAGAGCGCTTTGAAGTTCACCGTTTATCAGAGATCCAACTGTCGCTTTGTGTTTGCGTGCTTTGACGGTTACCGTGCAATAGAATGTAAAATGACGGTTAATATCAAGTCCTCTATAATTCCTCATCAAGAAACAACGCGTCATTCAGCGCAACGGAAGAAGGCGACGCACCTCTGATATAAAGTGACGAGACCGGTGCAAGTACTCGATCTTCACCTATCCTATAATTTCTCTTTATAGCAATTCGATCAATTGCAACCATGTACGTATATATGGGATCCGCATTTGAAGTCCTCACGACTGAGGACATGAGAACCCGCTCACCCGTTTTACTATTAACTCTATCTACTTGATACCCACGCTCTAGCAGTCGGCTCTCCAGTTGTATCATGAATTCATCAGGTACTAAAGGAATCCTAAAGACTGTCTCCAGCTCTGAATAGGGCCTGAGCTGTGTAATAGCATTAATTAGATCCGTTGAAATGAGAACCTCTGGCTTATACGAAACCACACCCAATTCAAGCGGCTGCAACGGGGCAGCAACGGCCCTTCTATCGTCAATGTTTTGTAACTCATTAGCAGAAGGCAGCACCGGAGAGGGTACAGTTTGAGAAACGCAACTACTAAGAGCAACAGTTATTATCGCTAAAACTAGACTAAAGTATCTGATTGCCATATGATTATTTTGACGTAAGTATGTAGTAAATCTAAGTTTCATTCCAAAGAAAGTACACGCTTCAACACTCCTGGTAGCTGTTGATTATGCAAATCGATTTGCTCTAATAGCAAAACAGCTAGAATAGGAATCATGAGAAGTACCATGAGCAATCCAGCGAGGTTCTTGATAGCCATTGATATAAAGACAATGTCTAGACGTTTTGCAAATCTATTTATCAAGCCTAATGATATGTCTACTATGAATATTACGACAAGCACAGGTGCCGATACCATGACCATAAGCTTAAACAAAAAACCGAATTCTTCCGTAAATAGTGAAAGGGAGACTCTTTCAAAACTAGGCAAAGTTTGATCAAGTGGCCATATGACATAACTTTCCAGTATGGCAATCGTTAAGAATAACAATCCTCCGGATACGATAAAAAGGTAATGTATCCATCGACCAATAAACTCTCCATACAAAGTAACCTGATGCCCGGATATTGGGTCATAGACCATCGCCATTGAAGCACCAATCTGTGTGTCAATTATTATTCCTGCCGATTCAAACGCCCAGAGAAACAAGCCAAAGAAAAAGCCTATAACAAGCCCGATAAATGCTTCCTTTGCAAAGAGCAAAATCCACTGAGAACCACTAAATGATTCAACATCAATGACGGGATGGACAACTGTGACAATCAACGCCAGTGTTATAAATACAGACGATTTTATTAACGGTGGTACCAATTCATCCGTGAATAACGGTGTTATCAGAAATGCCACTGCGATACGCAGAGTTGACATCGCGAGAATCAAAACATAACTTGAAGACAAGTCATACAGCACAAACTACTCCCAACCATTGGCAGACTTTAAGGCAGTCATCCGCCTTGGATCATACTCGGAAACTCACTAAATATACGATCTGTGTAGCTATATAATTTTGATCCTATTAGCGATGAAAATAAAAAAAGTGTAAAAACAATCGCAAAAAACTTGACAGCAAACTGTACGGTTTGTTCTTGCAACTGCGTAGCCGCTTGAATGAATGCCACAAGCAATCCAGCAGTGGATGCCACAAGCACTACTGGCGCAGCAAGCGTTAAAACAAGCCAAAGTGCTTGCTGAGTGATTTGAACAAATGTACCTGCATCCATAGTTAAGGTCTAAAAATACGAAGTGACTAATCCATGAGCGAGCTTTGCCCAACCGTCTACGATGACATATAACAAGAGCTTAAACGGTAATGACACGAGGGTAGGAGAAAGCATCATCATACCCAGAGCCATAAGTATATTGGATACAAGCAGATCAATGACAACAAACGGTAGGTAGATCAGAAATCCGATCTGAAATGCATCTGTTAACTCGCTAATAGTGAATGCAGGTATAAGTACGATGAAATCATCAGACCGTATTTCTGTTGAATTGGAACTATCCCTCATTCTGACTATCGAATCAAGAAAGAAAGCCCGCTGACGCTCATCTGCGTGCTTCATGAGGAACTCCCTTAAAGGTTCTTTTGCCTTATCAGCAATTTGAAACAGCTCTTCTGTTGACTGAACATCTATTTGCTCGCTCTCAACAAGAGCCATCATCTCTTCTCCCACCGGATACATAACGTATATTGTCAGAATCATAGCCAGGCCATTGAGCACAAGATTAGGTGGAATTTGCTGTATACCCAAAGCATTGCGCAAAAGCGATAGAACGACAATTATCTTCGTAAACGAAGTAATCATTACTGCTACAAAGGGAGCCAGTGCCAAAAAAACTACTGTTATCAGAGCCGATGAAGGCGTGAATGAGGTTAAATCCATTGGATAAATTTACCTTGCACGTACTTTTCCATTATTTACAACTCACCTCAGATTCAATAAACAAGGCATACCCCTTAGCCAATGAGCCAATATTCCCGGTGTATGTCTTTTGTCCGTCGAAAGAGATATTGAACCGTACGTTAGATAAAATGTTATCTGCAGATAGCTCGATGCTATTTTCAATTTGCGCAATTGATGCAGATGAAACCAGCGTTGTATAATATATTTTTCCACGGAACAACTCTGATTTTTCCAATGGATACAAGAGGCTTTTATAAGCCCTCAGCGGCAGCTTTTTCTCAATTGGCGATTTTCGCATTTCGCCATCCCTTGACCACGTGGCAGCCGTTGGGTCAAGGGCCCCCGGAAGAATCACAGATAATTCTGAAAATTCCAAAGTAGCCTGCCATGGACTGTTAAACGATTCTGGAATCAGAACGACACTCCCTGAATCTACCTTTCTGAACTCTTCTTCCCCTACCGCTATGTTTCCTACAACTAAATGAGCTATATGATCAGCCCAGGATAACTCCCACTCCAAAGGTATACTGTTAGCTGCTAATTCGGGTATTAGATACCAGTTTTCAACGGGTAGATGTAGGCTTATTTCCGAACCGTTACCACCCTTGTCGAATAACGTAAAAACTTTTGTACTTGAATTTGGTTTTTCAACGTCTGGAACTACGTCCAAAGTGCAACGAAGCCAATCTTCAACAAATTGTATTTTTGGCTCAATGACGCCTAACATGAGAGCGTGTAGAGTATCTCCCACATCATTTACCGCTATATTACTCTGCACGCACATCGACGCATCAATACGTCCTACGCCGTAAGTGGTCTCAACGGTAAAACCTAAACGACAATGTCCAGTCTCATTAAAATATGTAACGCCATTGAATTTAGTCGCTGGCTTTCGTTTCCCATTTGACAGCCACCGTTTCTTCAACAGCGGCGCCGTATCCGCAGCTAATAGCTCACTTGACATATCATCACCATTTTTATTAGTTCCGATACGCTGCGCACGTCAAGCTTCTTCATTATTCGCGCACGATGCACCTCAACTGTCCTTACACTAATTCCAAGCTCGTACGCAATCACCTTATTTGCCTTTCCATTAACTAATCTCTTGAGAACCTGCTCTTCACGAGGAGATATAGTCTCGATCAACTGAAGAAACTCATTTTGCTGTTCTATGGACACATCAACTACAGTATCGACTGACTTTCTGGCCTTCAGCTGATCCGCCTGCTCCAGCTCTTCCAAAGCAGACTGTATTGCAGTCAATAATTGCTCTGGCTTTAACGGCTTCTCTAACAGGGTAATGGCACCTTTTTTCATCGCTTCGACCGCGATGGCGACATCTCCATGTCCAGTCATATATATGACTGGAAGTTTGATATTTTCTGCCTGTAATAATTCATGAAATTTGAAACCATTCATTAACGGCATCCTGACATCAAGCAAAATACAATAACGCCTCAGGGCTTCGATTTCCGTTAACTTTAAAGCGTTAATAGCTTTTTCAGGAAATCCGAACTCAATCGTACGGTAGCCTTCACCTCTCAACAACCAAGCTATGGAGGTTCTGAAGTCGTCGTTATCATCGACAATGAAAACAGTGCCTTTGCTGTCCATCTTCTAATCCGGCAGAACAATGTGCGCCGTACTACCGCACTCTTCATTTTGTGTAAACCAGAATTTCCCCTGGTGCAACTCAATGAACGACAAACAGATATTCAGACCAACCCCCATTCCATTTGGTTTACTTGAACGAAACAGCGTAAACAACTCATCCATTTTTGAAATGTCTATCCCATGTCCAGCATCAATAATGTCAATGCACACAGCAGAACCCTTTTGATTCACTACTATACCTATCGTCCGTTTTTCTTGTGGTACGCCTGTCATGGACTCAACTGCGTTTCTCAACAAATTAACCAGCACTTGTTGAAGCAAAGTATTGTCGCAACGAACGGTCATGTTGTCATCGCTGATACTGAAGCTAGTATTGACACCTTGCACTTGAAACTTCCAGTCTAAAAGTCCAAGCGTGTCGTTAATGAGTTGCTTGACACCGAATCTGCCAATCACCGGCTTTCTTGACTTAGAAAAGCTTCTTATCCTCAACAGGATTTCTGACGCAAATTGGGCTTGCTTTTCAGCCAAATTGAGAGCGTTGTATATGTCTTCGGAGTGCTGATGACTATCATCAACTCTAACCTTAATGCCATTGACGATATTCAGTAGTGTTCCTAAGGGTTGATTTAGCTCGTGTGCTAGTGTTGTAGCAATTTCGCCAACGGACACAGAGCGAGACGTATTAAAAAGCTCTTCCTGTTCGGCCACGTACTTGCGTAAGTAGTCCTCACGATCACTGTATCGAGTGAGACGCACCCACGCGGTGTGATGTTGCCTGTTGCGCTGACAACAATATACCGAAATTGAAGCTTTGTTTTGACTGCCAATATACTGCTCCCAGGTAGCATCATTGGTATGCCATAAAGAGTGCGTCTTGGTTCCAGCCTCAGTGGGTAGGGCAGCATAGACAATGTTCTTTAACGCAGGGAACTCTCCTATATTTTTACTGGAACCTAGCTTATGGCTCAACGTAGTACATGCTGGTGACATCCAAAGAATATCCCCCGAAGCCACATCAACCTGAAATATCTCTTCGCCAAGCGCTTGAAAGGCATCCTCAAGTTCTGCAACTGAAATAGCGCTATCGTTGCTGTATCGATCGCCGCTAAAGCTTGTCACAGTGACAGGGCGAATTGGCTTAAAGTCGTTCATCGCTGAGCTATTAACGACGTCTGTCAGCGCACAAGGGCAGAAAAGCGAATATGAGGCTGACTAATCCTCAGTCTGGATTCCAATTCAATGCAAAATTGGCTTATATCCCACCCCACAATCGTATCGTTCATATTGTGAGTATCATTGTCGGACCCAGGCATTTCTTGATCTCTATTGGCTTTGCCTTGAACAGTCCATTCATCGTGTTCATTGCACTCTATCAATAGTGATGTACTAATATTGCCAGCGGAGATTAACTGCACACTCCAGCTTTGGCTTTTAGGTTGTGCAGGATCGTTCAGCCACGACTTGTGGATGGTTTCGACAACCGATTTTGTTGATACGCTGTTACCAGCTTCGACTCTTATTGTAGAACTCCGTTCAACACCGTGAGCACTATCAAACCGTTCTATGCTGTTGCCCTGCAACTGTTCGCCTGGCTGTATTTCGTGATGGCTTCGCCCAGTCTTAATAAACGCTGAAGGAACATCACTAGACGTACGCTGCGACCTCTCTTTCAATCTCGATGCTTTTTCAGATGCCGTGCTGTTAATGTCACTTTGTAGACCTTTATCAGAGTCAGCACGGCGTTGCATAATCAGGCTGAATTCCAGCGCTGTCTTTTCATCGACCCGGTCCATCAAATGGTGTTTCTGATCGACGCGGTTCGTTGGATTAGGCTTAAGTATATTAAGCCTTTTATCTTTGCTTGATATTGACATTACCGTATCCGACGCGAGGATATTCCAGACTCGTATTCTTCCAACATCACTCTATTTTGCGATACACGTGTTCTCGTTTTTGCTTTCAGTAGATGCTTCTTGAGTACATCGGTTTTAGCATTCAGTTTCGCTAGCACATCTTGCAGTATCTTTAGCTCTTTAAGCTGCTCATCGCACTCACCTTCGGTAAGGCTTAAATAGAACGCTTGTCGCTGTCGCTCATAGTCAAGCCAATATCGATGACGGTGAGCCAACTGTAGTTCATTCGTATCGATGTTTTCGCCTGAAGCGTTAATGCCCATAAAAACCTCCTTTACCTGTTCACTTAGGCAATCAACCGTCGTTTGCCGCTCGATAAGCTCAGCGCGCGTTGCTGCAATCTCTACTTTTTTATCGTTAAGCTGCTTTTCAGCGATGGTGATCTTTAGATCATAAAGACGCAATAGCTTCTGGACTGATAAACCTTGTGTTAATTCTTTCATCACACAATAGCCATTAGCTGTGCGAGTGACTCTGAAAACCGAGCGTGTTGATCTGGTGACTGGCTCATAAGCTCTCTGATTTTGCTTCTACAGGATATTGCCATATCAGCGTCTGGGTCGTTTCCAGACTCGTATTCACCTACTTGAATCAATAGTTCAATTTCGTTGTACTTGGCAATCAACTGCCTGACACGCGTAGCGCAATTGAGATGTTCCTGTGACGCTACCTGCCCTATCAGTCGACTAGCGCTCTGAAGTACATCAATAGGTGGGTATATCCCCTGTTCGCCCATACTTCTAGCTAGAACGATATGGCCGTCAAGTATAGATCGCACCTCCTCTGAAATAGGATCACTTGATTCCTCATCGTCTTCCAGCACTGTATAAAATGCAGTAATAGAGCCGAATTCATCATTACCGGAACGCTCCAGCAATTGAGGCAATTCAGAGAAGACTGATGGTGGAAAACCTTGTCGTACAGGAGGCTCCCCAACTGATAGACCGATTTCTCGCAACGCCCTGGCATAACGAGTTAATGAATCCATCAGCAAAAGAACTCGCTTACCCGTTGAACGGAATCCTTCTGCAATTGTCGTCGCACAGTGAGCTGCGTTAACACGTTCAATCGCAGGCCTATCGGACGTTGTAACGACAATAACTGACCGTGCCAAACCATCTTTCCCAAGGTGGTTGTCAATAAATTCACGCACCTCTCGCCCACGTTCACCAATCAGCCCTATGACAACCACATCAGCATCTGAAAACCGAGCAAGCATGGACAATA
Organism: uncultured Granulosicoccaceae bacterium; assembly: GCA_964352535.1. GTDB lineage: Bacteria > Pseudomonadota > Gammaproteobacteria > Granulosicoccales > Granulosicoccaceae > Granulosicoccus. Next base: position 7,782 of record CAYGSW010000085.1, read on the forward strand.
GTGTTGATTTACCACCCCCTGCAGATGCGAATATACCCACCCGCTGGCCTTCACCAACAGTCAGTAAAGTGTCTACCGCCCTGATACCGGTGGAAAATACTTTCTCAATGGGACGACGCTTCAAAGGATCCGGGGCAGCTCTGATTATTGGCGCGTTTATGGTCGGCATGTGCGCGTTTGGTTTATATAAAAACGCGCCCGATCCAGATAAAATGCTGCCCATCATCAGTTCCGAGAAAGGCACACTACGCTCGAGATTTTGAACTCGCACTTCGGATTTATTTGATAAGCCGTACAGGGAACCCAGCGGATAGAGAATAACTTGCTGGTCGGAAATACCTACAACATCTGCAAGTACAGTTTGCGAGCGCCCCATGGTGCTGATCAGACACCGCTGGCCAATATGAGCAATCAATCCGGACACATGCAAGGTTGTGCCATACGCACTTACCACCCTACCAATTCGCTCTGTGGGGGCACCAGCACTTTCAAGGATAGCCCTGAAGTCCGGGGCATCATGCTCGTTCTTCACCCTGCCGTTGCCTTCGTCAGAAACGAGGAATTGGGGTGCAATTACGCTTTCATGTTTATGGTCAGGCTTATTTGCATTCACACTATCCATCAGCTGAAAAATGCTCCCGTAACGACTTCAGTTGGACATCCAGTCCAGCCTTGATCTGACCGAACTCTGTCTCTAAAACGCATTCATCATCGCTTAGAGACGGATCTCCGGACACCTCCGTGATTCTCTTGGCAAAATGAGGTGACGAAACAACCGTGTCGCGTACACCTTCAAGATTCTGTACGCTGACTCTCAAGATTACTGGTTCTTTGGAAACCAGCTGCCTTGCAGCTGTCGCTGCCAAAGCAGTAAGTGTTTTTTGTGGCGCAATATGTTCAGCGATTTTCTGCACGATGTCCAACGCCAAGTCGCCAGCGGTGCGTTCAAGCTGATCTCGAACTTGGTCTGCTTCTTTAGAAAGGGCCAGAAGTTTTACCGCAATATGTCCGAGTGCCGCATCATAGCCCTCGGCCTGACCCTTCTCGAACCCTTGCTCATATGCCGAACTCTCTGCCTCTTTCACCCTACGTTGCTCCTCTCCAAACAACACACTCAACCGAGTCGCGTAGTCTGCAACACTGTCTAGATGAAGCGTTTCATCTCTGGAAAAAACAACGTTTCCAGATGCCAGCATCAAATCACTGTTAGATAAAAAAGTAATATGACTCATCAAACCAAATCCCTGTATTAATAAATACCACGCCGACTAGCATCTTTTTACATACTTCTAACCGCTTTGCTTCAAATTAGTGATTATCTTTAGTGATCATCGTTTAGCGAACGTGAATCAATATCGTTCATCAGCTGCAATCCTATGTTATAGGCGTGCAATGCCGTCTCTTGGTCAATTTGAACAGAAGGTATACCCCATTCCTTGGAATATGCTCCAAGAAGTGCGGGATTGTTGAGGGATGCCAATAGCACTGCAGCACCCCATGAATTGACATTGTCGAACATTGACAACTCAGTATTTAATTCTAAGGCTGGAGATGAGGGTAGTTCAACTACACTTGCGTCTTTGGCAAAGAGCTTTTCTAACAATTTACGACCTACAACGCTTCGAAAAGCCTTCCAGACCCCGCCGTCCAGGGAACTTTGTATACAATTTTTACCCAGTACAGCCCCACTGGCGATGCGCAATGCTTGCAGCGGCTTGTTCTCCATTAGACACCATGAAGGTGTTTTAATTAATCCATTCCAGGTGATTTTAGACAGTACAACGGGATCCGCATCGCATATCGCGACAATCTCATTAACACTGCGAGCGATATGCTGCCGCTTTGCTCTTATACGCGTTAGCGATTGCTCAAAGCTTTCGTTCACGCTTTATGTTTCCTGATTGAACTCGAACATTTGAATAACGCAAGAATGCGAAGCCTACAACTAGTAGTAAAATACCTATTAACAGAGCGAATATTACTATCGTACTGGAACTCGAGCGTTGCCCGATTGCAGCTGCATACACTGACTGGTCAACACTTTGCTGACCTGGCAACTCTGGAATGTTTGCCGAGAACAAGCTCACCGTAACATTCTCATAGGGTAAGTTTTCGAAGCCGGTAACCACCAGCGATTTTATCTTGCCAATGCTAGCTGATAGGTCAACTGAATCACGGTGTTTGACAAACACAGAGGCGCTGGATTTCGCTACGGAATCGGCAAGGTGCTCTTTCTTTGGTACGGCCAAATGCACCCTCGCCATTATTACGCCGTCTATGCTTGATATCGTTTTGGATATCTCCTGAGATAAGGCATAGTTCAGACGAGCCCTTTCTTCTAATGGAGACGACACGAATCCATCTTTGTCAAAAATATCGCCTACACTCTGAAATCGCTCACGCGGCAGTCCATGCGACTGCAACACTCCAACTGCATTCGAGAAGGAGGATTTTTCCACGTCCACTCGAAACGAGCCATCCGTATCGAGTACTTTCTCAACGGGTATACCTGATGCGTAAAGTCGTGCGACCATTTCATTGGCTTCACTCTCAGTAAGCTTTGAATAAAGCGCTTGTTGTTCACATCCCGCCAAAAGCACACAGAACAGAAGGATAATAGTTCGATACCTATTCATCACACGTTAGCCTTGTTGACGAAATAGTTGTTGGATACCGTCAGCACTACGATTAGCAATATTTGCCACCAGCTGACTATGGAACATGAATTTCTGGCTTTGCACAGTCAGGTTCACGATTTCTCCAGGTGTTAGCGTATTACCCGACTCAACGGCTGAGGCTGCATAGTCCCCCAATGCTTGAGCTTCCTTATTGATCTGATCCAGCGGTTCAAACGCAGCTTTGGCAAGACTATTTACAGAATTTGAATCTTGACCGTTTTGCACCATAGCTGCATCCATAGTGCTGTTAAACGCTTGCGTATCACTAGCTAATGTCGCCCCGTAAGGTACGTGTATACTTGCTGTTGATGTTGGTTCGACTGCCGTAACAGCCCCCACCGAAGAAGCAATTTCCATAATATCAAACCCTGTTTATTCGAAAGCCGCAAACGTCTTTTACTGGATCACTGCTTACGCGCCAACGTTTCAAGCGCCGCACCAACGCTTGTCAACGACGTATGCGAGCTATTTGAGATAAAATTCATGCGAAGTGATTCTGCCGTCAACTGAGTTATCTCGGACGGACTATCAAATCCATTAGCTACCTGATCAGCTTTATCTACAATTCGCGTTGCCTGGGTGTTCAACGCATCACCCCAAGCCTCTGCCATTTTTTCGAACCAACTGTCTGCTTTCTTTCCCCCGGCAGCTCCACTAGAAAGCATCGCCACTATTTGGCCAGTTGACATATCACTCATACTGATTCTCCTCTGCTTTAAGCACTGAATGTGCATTGTAAGATACTCATTGATATTTACGCTAGAACTGCAACACCATCGGCCCTTCGTCAGTTATTACATGAACTTTGCCGTCTTCAATTTTGGTAATAACATGTCCTGAGGGCAGTGTAGAGCCAATAAAATATCTGGCCTTGTCCTTGGTCATCAGATATCCCTCTTCGCCAGCAACTATCAAAGTAATTCTCTTGCCGGGTACATTATTGGCAAACGGATCTTCGTTATTAACGAGAACATTATCCTCTGGCAGCGTGTTGGAAGTAGTGATGGACGCAAGCGATGGATAATCGTCTTTCATGCTTTTTTCTATCATCTCTAGCTTCTCAACATCACTGGTAGACGTCCAGATAGAAACTTCTCCTAGGCCGGTCACATCTACCTTAGCCGTAACACTGTTTATACGGTAGAGATTTTCTATTTCAGCTCTCAACTGGTCGTTCACCTGCAAGTCGGTAACAAGAGGCACTCCGTGGCTTTCTGCAAGAGTTGTTAAGTTGAGTTTTTGTTCATTCGATTGAACTGTGCCTGAGACCCGTGCCGGAATGTTGCCAAGTGAAGGCACATAGTTTAAGTGACCAAAGCCGGCTTCCGCCAGTATTTGGTCAAATGACCGTCTGTGCTCCTGCACATTGACCGCACGGACCAATCCTGTTGACACGGCGCCTACCAGCAGCATCAAGCCAATGAACAGGCAGACATAGGTCAATGGTCTCGACATCGTATTTTCGCTAATTGAACCAAGGAACCCAGCTAACCTGGACTCACCAGATTTTTTGGGCATCTCCCTTCCCTGATTTTGTTTGAACTGTACTTTTATTTGAACTGATCCTATCTTGATTGTGGCGCAATCAAGGTTCAAAACGCAATTATTTCCAGCCACAAGCGTATTGCCATTAAAAACAACTTCCCCTACTAGCACATACACTCTAATTTGCCTGGCGTCGCACACCAATCGCATTTCAAGCCGCTCATCGGTGTCTGTAACAAGAACTATATCGTGATCAAACTCGGTCCCGATTATACAATCAGAACCGATTGGCAAGCGCATTGATGAACCTGCCTGCAGACCATCCACAATAGTCAGGATATGACCGCAAGTGTCATCTGCTTCTACCGCAGAGTTGTCAACTTGCGTTGTAGGTTTGAGAAAACTATTCTCCAACAACCTATCTGGAGCATGCATAGTGCTCATAATGAATTATTCATTCCGACACCGGCCAGGCAACGACTGTAAAGCGGCTTACAGCATCTAGCCGCACAACCTCACCGTCTACTACATTAGAATTTTTTCGGCTTGACATATTACTGCTTGCGTCATTGGTTGACTCTATTAAGCCTGCCTGATCAGGCCAGTAAGCTTGTTCTGCGGTTTCGGGATATCTTATACCCTCAATTCTCTTACTCGCACTGTCAACAATATTCTGAACCGTTCCCTCTAACATAGGCTGCACCTTGCTTGCAACAAATCCGTTGTCTTTGGCGACTCGCGGCGTGATCATAAACAGCCTTTCGATTCTTGTGGCGTTACTTCGGCTGGAGCGAAATAGCCGCCCGAGCACGGGAATACCGCCCAGCAGAGGAACTCGATATTCGCTCTTCGTATAAGCCTCCCTCACCAGCCCTCCTATTAGCAAGCTATCGCCTTCATTTATAACAGCTTGCGTGTTTATGTTTGCCCGCTCAATCACGGGTATGTTGTCCACCGTTTTGTTATTTGCCTGCGTGCCATCTTCGATATTGACAAGTAGCTTTATTCGATTGCCTCGATTATCGCTAAATACGTGCGGTGTGACCCGCAGAAAAGTGCCTACAGGCACATTAAACAAATCAACTTCCTCGTTACCTTCAACTCGAACGAAAAACTCCGTCGAAGCACCGAGGACAGCCTCCACATCTGACAACGTTATCACATGCGGTTTCGAGATAATTCTGGCAGCACCTTGCTCTTCCAACGCGCGTATTCGCGCTATAAAGTTAGATGGTTCGCCGAGCATCAGTGATAAAACCCCACCTTGTCCAACAGGTGTCGCAACGTTACTACCTGGAAGTAAATTCAAATCGGAACCTGTTCCAGATCCAATAAGTACATCGACGTCATCGCTCGAGTATCGCCAGTTCACACCGAGCTCGCGCGCTTTATCTGTGTTGATGTCAATGATTGTAGCCTCGATTTCAACCATCTGAGACTCTACGTCAAGACTAGCAATTAAATTATCGTAGGCTGACATGCGCTCAGGAAGATCTCGCACTATTACTGCATTTAATCGAGTATCGGCGACAATTCTTATGATGTCGTCCGTACTGGCGCCTCCAAATGTTCTTGTTGAATTGTCCGTTCTGTTTTGTTCATCTCTATTTACTGCATTTATACCCTGACCTCTAAGGCCTTCCAGTGAACCCCGAGACGAAGTCGCACCACTTTGGACAACATAGGTGGAAACCGCATCCTTCGTGATTAAGTCTTTGAGAATGGTAGCCACACCAGGCACGGATACATCATTGTTACCTATTCTGAAGTTTGTATCGCTTGCCCACGCATGGCGGAGTTTGTATACCTTATAAATTGGCACCCCCGGCTGCTCTTCTACTACGCTTGCCACCGGTTTAGAAATTGGACGCTTCGCAGTAACGGGCTTCGGTTGATTCTCGACTGAATACAGTAGCTCTTCTATTTGCTCAAGAAAACGAGGTGTGCCAGATGCCAGCAATCCAGTTTCTGCTGCCCTCACCAAACTGTATTTATCCTGCAGCTGCAAATCGCTAACCAATTTCAAAACGCGCATCACATCAGGGCGGGCGGCAGGTATCAGTCTTTTTGTCAGTTGATTGGTGTTATAGATGTACGCAACAGCCCCATCGTGATAAAAAACTACATTAAATGCACCAGCAACTTCATCGATAATGTCCTTGGCGCTGCCGCTGAATCGCCCGTTTATAGTGCCCTCTATTCCTTCTCCCATAATGATGGGCACATCAATACTTTGAAACAATGCATCGACAAATTCAGTAAATTCTTGTTCGCGCGTATTCAGATCGACCTTCTTTGAAATGTTTGGTACTTCTCCAGCCTGCGAATTAGAAGCTATGCAAAACAGAACAGTTGCTTGAAGCAGCGGAAGAGTTGTCTTTCGAATTTGCACCGCAAACTGCCCTAGATAACTTCTTAATATATCCATGCTAGTGGTTTTCATGCAGCACCACTGGCGGGTTGCGAAATATCCACTAAATTGTCCAATTTAATAGTTAATCTCTCTGAAATCGAAAGTGCAAATGGCTTAGCAATTTCTGGATAGGAAAGAACGCCAACATGAAAGTGTGTTTGTAATATCCAGGCTCTGATGTGTCTCCTCAAAACCACCGGGCATACAATTACGTCACAATTGGCAGACTCCAGGATTGCATGAAGACCCTTCGCAATCTCGTTTGACAAGGCCGGCGCTATGGATAGTTCAGACCCTCCTGATCCGGTTCGCAGTTGAGAAAGCAAATACTCTTCCAACTGAAACGATAGACCTATCGCTTTGACAACCGAGCCATTCGAGTACTTGTTGCTAATTTGGCGACCCAACGAGATACGGGCGTATTCGGTCAAATTGGCCAAATCATTCTCATTTTGTGAAGCTTCAAGTATCGCTCCGAGCGCAAGAGAAAGGTAACGCAAAGGGACTTCTTCTTCAGCAAGGTTCCTGATAATGACAGTCAATCCCTGGAGGGAAAGAGCATGCTGAACTTCACGCACCACTTCTGGCGATTCATTTGAGCACCTGTTCAGCAGTTGCGCCGTCTCTTCTAAACCAACGAACAGCCTTATATTCTTTCTGATCGCTAGCATGCATTGCCCACTCAAATCAGCGACATTGATGGCTTGGTTCGATGGCAAGGGTCCGCCACAAACAGAAACATCGAATAGCTCAAGCCACCATCTCTCCTCAGTTTGCTCATGCCAGATAAATTGAACAGTAGGAAGACGAATTCCAGAATCAGCATTGTGTTTTGTAAGACCTGCTTCCAATTCATCCTGGAGCGCCAAATCAAGACCATCGTTTGCGAGATGCGATGGTAGGCACAAGACGAGCGGAGATGTCTGCTCACCCACCACCGTAGCAGTCTGCTTTATGTGCGAGCGGTGTGATCGTTGCGATCCCTTCAGAACCCTGTCTAGAACAGGGGCAGACTTTCTTGACATGAAGATTCTAAACGTAGGGATAAGCATGCCTCCTGTCGCAAGCATCGCAAATCCCATGGCAATGAAGACTCCGGTTGGAAACCCGGGGATTACTGAAAATAAAATGCACATGCCTCCCGCGACTATGATCACTCTGGGTATCGCAGCAAACTGGCTTTGTATTGCCTCCCCCAAATGCTGTTTTGGACCAGAGTCACTAACCCGGGTGACTATCAAACCAGCGGCCATTGCCCCGAAAAGTGCCGGAATTTGTGCAACAAGCCCATCGCCAATTGTGAGAATTGAATACTTCTGCATTGCAACTCCCGCTGACATATTGAGCTGAAATACGCCTACCGCCAGCCCACCTAGCAGATTCACAATAATAATCACTATCCCTGCAATCGCGTCCCCTTTTACAAACTTCATCGCGCCATCGAGACTTCCATGTAGCTGACTTTCTGTTTCAAGGTCTGCTCGCTTCTTCCTAGCCTCTGTCTTGTCGATTAGTCCGGATCGCAGGTCTGAATCAATAGACAATTGCTTGCCGGGCATGGCATCTAGCGTAAATCTTGCTCCCACTTCTGCCACACGCTCAGAGCCTTTCGCAATAACCAGAAATTGCACAAGCGTGATGATTAAAAATACGACCAGGCCTACAACCATGTTGCCACCAGCAACAAGCTGTCCAAACGTATCTATGATTTCGCCAGCATCTCCATTGAGTAAGATCATTCTAGTGGTGGCAACTGATAACGCTAACCGAAACAGGGTGGATATAAGCAGGACACTCGGGAAGGCAGTGAACTGAAGTGCGGAGTTTACGTATATAGACATCATGACCAGCATGATTCCAAGAGCAATATTGGCCGCCACCAGCGTATCTATCAACAACAGAGGGAGCGGCAATATCATCAGCGCAATTACCGCGACAATAAAGAGCGCAAGGAGTAAATCGCTACTTTTGGTAGCGACCAGTCGACCACTTGACAGCGCAGTATCGAGTACGCTTTGCAGCTTAATCATTCCCTCGTCACGTCTCAGTTGCTAGCTCAAAGTAAGCAAAGCGTGGTAAATACTTCCCATAGATGTAGCGTACAACCGAACGAGTTAAGAGGCAACGAAAACTCGAAATAATTCGATCGAAAACATCGAAATTAAGGGAACGGTGGACTCAAAAAACCTGTCAAGCGTGATGCGGACAGCAGTCTACTGTTATCAGCAAGGCCTACCTAATTCCGGTTACAGAATCCTATCGCTCAGTGGTTGCAAAGCAAAATGGCCGTAAAGGAGAATGTACAGCTGCGAGTACTTGTGGTAACGACGATCTCCGGTTAGAGAGCAATTAGGATTGTGGTGTGACGGACATCGTTGCTTGTTTTGCAATCACCTTGAGCTCGAAGGTCGGCTACTACACTCGTCGTGAGCGGAATATATCGCATTCGAGTTTGATTTCGTTGCCAAGCCGGATACAAGTCTTGCAGTTTTAGCAGCTGCACAAAAAACAAAACACACAGAGGACGTGCCTACCTATCTAGACAACCCTCAGCAGCAAATAGAAATGCATGTTGGTTGTTGAGAATTCAAAATAGAGCAAAAGTATTCAGAAAAAGCGTGCCGAATGCAGCGGCGTGCATACAGTTCGGGCTACTGATGAAATCCCCCACTCTGCGCACGGTCAGTATACCCGGGGCCAATACCATGCAAGCGGTTCGACATAGAGAAAGCGTACCTGTAACTATCCTCTATGTACTTTTATGTACTTTGTACTTTCACGGCACGCTCTAACGTTCTGCCTTTAAAGGCGGCACAGGATGTGCGAACCAACGAAACAAGCGGAAGGATAGTGCCTGTTTTATTGTTGGAACATTGGGTTCCTGCGCCACCCAACATAAATTATTACTGCTTACGAGCAACAGTGGACATACCTTCACCGATGCTTTTAACCATCGTTCCAATGGCTTCTTGAAACATTTTGAATATCTGAGACTCTGCCTGAAATTCTGATTGTACTTGTGCGAAAGCTTCTGGGTCTTCTTTACTATCCAACTCACCCATTTTCTCGCCAAGCTCAACCATTTTCTTCAGATGCTCGCCAGCAGTCTTGCCCAAAGAGCGCGCAAGGATCGCAAGCCAGTTTCCACCTCCACCCTCACTACCTGCTTTACTACTACCGCCAGTTGCTTCCTTCATCTCATCCAGCATAGATTGACCCATGATATCCATGGGACTAGCAGACGGCGATTTTGAATCGTTTGCAGCCTGTCCACCAGACTCCGATGTACCCTTGTCGATTACTTCCTTCACACCTTTATCGAGACCAGCTGGCGAACTTCCAGTAAATTCCTTAAGGATGTTCTCTACCTGCATCTTTGCTGCATCTTTCATGAAATCGGGCATGGCCAAACTATCAATCACACTGTTGACCATAGCTCCAACTTCTGCAGCCGCAATATTGTTCACAGAGCCTTGGATCTTAGAGGCGCCATAATTCTGGAAGAGCTCTGTAGCAAGGTTATTATTTGTGGCTTGTGGGCCACTGGTGTAGTTGAGAGTCAGTGACAAGTTGCCACCTTGACTGTTAGCTAATGCAGCTTCACTCATTTCTGATTTTCCTATTTTTGTTAAATTTTGGTACGTTGACCTGCGTGTTTGCAGATAGGGTGTAGTGAAACAAAACACCCTTTGGCTGTACATACCGTAAATTACGTACCGAGCCTGTACGTATAAATACGTAGTTAATTTCAACCGCTAAAAATTATGCGTCAACCTCAGTGTTTTCCGCGCAGAGTTCCCGTTTATTGTCGAAACACCGGGGGGAGATGCGGCCCTGGATCAAAATGCCGCTGCTTTTTGAGGACAGGTGAGTAGAAATGTGTTGACGAAAATCAGCAAAACTTGCTGTTTTATTAAGAATGGAGGCTGCTTTGTTATGAATAGCGGCTGCGCAGTAGAACTAATAGATCGATCGCGAACTCATTCCCTGCATAGATCGACGGCCATTTTACAAACTTACTGGGTATGAGTATCGAGATTAAAGTGTAAAAACACCTAAACGACATTGCATGCAACCGGTTTATTTCTTCCGCTTAAGTTTTCCAGTTCGAGTAGATTGAGGCTCAATAGTTCGTAACGATGGACTTTGCTATAGCCAGAACCATCGAAGTATTCTATGGATCAATGAATCAGTAAAGGCTATTTGGAATCTGCAACCATCAAATTATGCGAATATAGAAAAATTTACAGCTGAGGTCACTGGCGCAGGCGCAGTCAAATTGATAAACGCATTTTTTGCGCAAGTCTCAGCCTTGCCTTTCGGTGTTTAGAGCTTTTCGCACCAACTCATGAAACTAGCGTAGCGAATATCTCGCTATCGACAGAATGCGACGCCACTGAGTCCCGCTGTTCACCTGTTGTTCAACTAACTGCTGCACAGTGGCCTTAATCATGATGGATGCGTTTGGTTACAACGTGTGCACCTCGGATTGACTGGAGGTACTCGCCTAGCCGCCATTCTCTGTCCGGGAAACTCACTCTTAGAAGACCGCTTACCCCCAAAACGATATTTAAGTTGTTAGAGGAAGGTCCGTTCGCATCCCGCACATAATATGAACGAAAAAGTCCGTTTCTACCGCGGGCAAACTGCCTGTGCTCACCGAAGCTTAGCGCCTATCACCACTGTCACGACTCGGCCCCACTCCTGTGCGACGAAAAGATGACTGATCTGGACGATTGATCACCCGCCTCGTGTAGTCACTCAGATCTTCACTGGCCGCCGGCAGGCCTATCGGACTCTCTGGAGCACCCTTCCCTCCTACCAAATTCACACGGGTCGCCTGCGCCCACAAAATGACTTCGACAATGATGTCGAAAAATTCCCTTGGTACTAAATTGTCAGGCGCATTGGTATCGAGCAATGATCTGGCAAGCTGCTCGTTACGCAAAATAGGAACTCCCGATCGTGCAGCAGCATCACGCATGCTGCGGGCAGTCAATTCTTCGCCACGCGCAGTTATCTGAGGTATGCGCGCCTCGTCTGCGTCATATCTTATCGCTATCGCCACATGAACGGGGTTTACGATAAGCACACTAGCATTTCTTGCGGCATCCGTTGGCGCTTCTTGAGCCCACTCGTGCCCAAGATCTTTTCTCGCGCCCTTCAGCATTGGGTCGCCTTCTATGTCTTTCAGTTCATCGCGAATATCTCGCATGCTCATCTTCATCTTCTTCTCAAAAATATGTTTTTGATAAGCAGTGTCTACAAACATTAACAAGAAATAGAAAGCGCTGACCCAGCCAAATATTCTGACTGTCAGGTACCACATACCTTTTATGACCGATTCAGGCTCAGCCCCCGGCAAGAGCATTAAATCGCCAATGACCGCTCTTATCGCAAAGGAAGCGATAACAATCAAAGCCGTTGTTTTTACGATAGATTTTAGCAACTCCACCAGATTATCTACACCAAACATGCGCTTCATTCCTTCAACGAAGTTGAAATGAGTCATAGATGGTTTGAATTTTTCGCTGGTTATCACTGGTCCGATGACAAGGAATTCGACGACCAAACCGAAAAGAGCCAATGGTATAACCACGATTGCAGTTACTCTAATTAGAACATCAACCGCTTCCGAACTTATTGCGATTAGTGTCTTCTGAAACGGTTGGCCAGGAGATAAAAGAACATGTTCCGTCAACGTCAGAATATTACTAACCAATCCATTAAACACAAGCCACATTAGCAACAGGGCGAAAAAAAAACCGATTGTGATTCCGACATCCGGTGCTTTAGGAACATCACCTTTTTTTCGTGAATCTCGAAGTTTTTTTGCCGTAGGGGGCTCGGTTTTACTGCTTTCATCCTGGCCAGACATACTTATCCATTCCGCTTTAGTTACTGAATTCCCTTGTCAAATCAAACCGAACGCTATTGTAGTGCGTGACATTCAAACGTTTCAAACAGCGGTTTATTCAAGAGGCAGCCGTTAGCCGCGAATTCGACCCGATGCCGAGCATACTTCAACAGATTAAATCATAAAGTTGATTTAAATAAATGGCCTCCACTATAGAAATGTAACGGCAGAAACCCGTGAGCCGACCAAGTCGATACACGGGTCTCGGACTGCAGAATCATTTAGGCATATTTGCCCAAAACAACCCTTTTATCTACGTCTTTACCCAAGGCCCACACTCTCAAAGCTTCCTGAAAGTGGGGCCCTGTTTCCGTACTAGAGCAACAAGTTCGAACTAACTCTCACTAGTGGCTCTCAGCAGCGCTAGATTCAATCGCTCCAGACTCACCACCACCATCTACAGAACTGCTGTTGGCAGCACTACCGTTAGCAATCGCTTCCTTTAACGCTGATAACGCCTGGCTTAGATCAGCTGAACTGATTTCCATGCCACTGTCACCTTTTTGGCTTTTGGCAGATTCAGCGATATCGGCACCACGACCAGACGTTGGACCTTCCTGCTGCTCGGCACCTCCAGTCTTACCACCAGCTTCACCGCCAGAAGACATACCTGCCTCACCGCCACCTGTCGCGCCGAGCTTCGCTGCGATAGCTTCAAGCAGACCAACGATTTTGTTCAACAGGTTTACGATCTGCCCAATACCACCTTGAGCTGCTCCAGCACCTTGAGCTGCTCCAGCACCTTTGCCTGCTTCAGCACCTTTGCCTGCTTCAGCACCTTTGCCTGCTTCAGCACCTTTGCCTGCTTC
>CAYGSW010000086.1:0-17993 GCA_964352535.1 uncultured Granulosicoccaceae bacterium
CCCTCGCGGGGCCGCCTTCGGCCTCGATCGTTATGCCCGGACAGCCTCCTACTAGTGGTCCGTCCAACTCATAAAGTAAGGGTGCTACTTTATGCGCTGGACGGACCACTAGCGCTTGTAAGCTTTCAGATAACGCGAATTCAAGGCATCTCTTATCGCAGCTTTTACAGGTCCGGCAGCGAACCACTGTTGCTCCAGTTTTGCCAGTGTGTGGCGGGCATCATCCATGCCCGCCGACGTCATGCCCTGCTGAAGATGCTCAAGCTGGTATTGCATGCGTCGTGCTTTGTCGTCTGCTGGCGTATCAACACCAGCTGCCACCTCCATGCGTATCAGTAGATCTCGGCGCAGCTTCTCATTGGCCTGATAGTCAGGCTTTGAACCGGCGGCGATATGGGCCATTGCCTGCTCCCGCCGCTTCACAAGCACTGATTCCAGTTCGTGTCCAACACGAACCTCACTGGCCTCCCATGCATGCGTGACATCATCAACCAGTGTTGCAACAGCAGCATCAGGGTCCTCTACCGCCACTTCCAACTGCTCACACAGTGCCAGTAGCCGTAACGTCTCTTCACGTCCTGCCTGCATGCGACGCTTGGATGCATTTTCCTGCACCCGTGAACAAGCATCCAGAGCCTGCCTGAAATCGCGTAGCAGAAACTTTTTGTCACGCTCTGGAAATTCGGCCAGCGCGTTGAACTCGGTACTAAGTTGCTGAACCTCACCTTCGTCCAGTGCATCGCCTCGCGACAGCACTTTCAAGCGTTTGATGATGTCCTTGGCGCGAAAGACATGCTCCAGCCCGGCACGTTGTTTTTCCCGTTCAACTTTATGCTGATGTTTGAATATCGTGCCCAGATGACCATTGAAGACCTCCCACAGGGCCTGATCCTCCTTGCGACGCATGATACCCACAAGCTTCCAGGCGCTAAGCAGGCTCTTGGCCTGATTAGCGGAATGTTGTGTAATCTCAGCCTCTGCAAGCGCCTGTGCTTTTTGTGTGAGTTCTTTTTTGGCCGCAGCGTTCGCGTCATATTGTTCGGCCAGCGCTGTCTCAAAAGGCTTCAAGGCCGCTGAAAAACGCGCCTCCAACGCTTTGTCGGGTTTTCTGTCCGGCACCCGATGACTTGACCACTCTCGCTTGGCCTGGTTAACCCGCCTGACAATCGCTTTCCAGTCCGGGTCTTCTGTAAGCGTGGCATGTTCAGCTTCCAGCGCATCGCACAAGCTGGCTTTTGCATCGAGTTTTTGCTGCCTTTCCTTTTGTTTTTGGTCAAACCATACCTTGCAAGGCTCGTAGGCAATATCGCCAGCAGTCTTGAAGCGTGACCAGAGATCATTGGATGCACGGCTTACACCCAGCGCTTTCCAGCCGCTTTGCAACTCGCGAACCTGCTTGGCAAGTGCATCCGGAGCAAGCCCCTGCGCAGGAAGTGCTTCCATGGATTCGCACAAGGCTTCAAGTTTGGGCTTGGCGGCGAAATCCTGCCAGTCCGCCATTTCGGCAAGTTGTTTTTCTGCACGTTCCAGCTTGTCGTTCAGTGTCGTACGTTCGGCAGGCTCCATGGCGTCGATTTTTTTCTGCAGACGCCTCATCATGCTGTTCGCCGGTCCCCACTTGCCTTCTTTGACGATGCCCGAAAGCGCTGCAAATTGCCGGTGGGTAGCCTTGATCCTGTCTGCAGACTCCTGTTTCGCCTTGACCAGTCGACCGTCGAGCACAGTGGCATGCTCAGCAAGTTCTTTCACATACGCATGCTCTGAAACATCGATCCCCGGAAGCAACGCCCTGGTATCCAGCAATGCGGCGACTCGTTTGATGCGTTGTTGCAAGGCACCGGGACGTGCCTTGTTCATGTCGTATGGGGGATCAAAAAGCACGGCTACAGACTGTCCATAAGCCAACAGTTGCTGTACCGGCTGGGTCAGGTCACCAGCACTGTCGCTTACACCCATGGCCGCTATACGATCGCTCAGCTGTGCGATTGTACTGTCTGCCAAGGCAGCCATGACAGGCACCAGCGCCGGGTCATCGACAGGGACAACAGGATCCGGCTCAGCCACAACCGTGTTTTCCGGCACGGCCTGACCATCAGATTCAGCGACTGCAGCTGAGTCAACAACATCGGATGGACTGTCTTGCTTGCCAGCTGCCTCGGATTGCTCCTGCAGATAGATTTCCAGACTTTTCTCGGCTTGCTGGATTGCCTGGGCGAAGCGCGCTTCATGCTCTGCCTTGTCCGAGTCTTCAAACCCTGCCCACTTTTCACGCAAAGCTTGCAGCTTGCCTCCATGCTGCGGCGTCCACAGACCTTCATTTAACGATACTGCTGCACTTAACGTGACATTGACGTCATGCCGTCGGGCAATCAATGCAGCTTCAGCCGCGGCAGCAGCGTCCAGACGCTGCTGGAGTTGCTTGGCGACGGCCTTGTCCTTCGAGCGAACAGCACTCAAGGCGGCCCGCAGAGCATCATGGTGCGACAGTCTGAGTGCTGCAGCCAGGCGCGTATCGTGGAACCGGGATTGCTGCACCACAGTCACCAGAGATGCTTCATCTTCGATTGCGCCAAGTGCCATTTCACGCTGTGGACTCATCGAGCAATGACAGGCAATGGGCACAGCCAGTCGTATAGCGTGACTGCTAAGCAGTGCACGGACTGCCACATCGCTGACCTGTCCTTCGGTTAATTTCTCTACCAAACGGAATTCTGCAGCTTCACGCAGAGTGCTGGCATCATCTGCACTGACATCGAGCAACTCCCGCAACACGTGCAGTTCGTCCAGCTTTGCAATGGCTGCCAGCCTGACGGCGAGTTCTCCATCATCCCGCGCCATTTCGGCCAGGATGGACTGTGCTTGCTCTGTCCCCGCCTCAACGTCCTTAATGTATCCCAGCCTTACCTGTGAATCCTTGTGCTGATGGGCAGCCGTCTTTAGAAAATTTTTCACGCCGGGATGATGCAATCACAAAACTAACTTGTCCCAAGTATAACAACTTGCTCAACATCAGCTTGCGCTTTCTCAAACCGTGGGTTTTATGCTTCTGCAACAAGCGAGTCGCTGCCACGACAGGTTGGATCATCGACCCACAAACTTCTACCGCGATTTGCGGACTAACCTGCACATCTGTCATCACACCACGCAACAAGCCCTGCACAGGCTGATATCAATGCGCAGGGATCAGCGTTAACTGCCGATACGTACCAACGAAAAGAATCCAACGTGTATCCTGATATGAGCGTACCCGCCAGACATCAAGTAACCAGCATCACCCCGTCAATCGAGCTTAGCGCTGTGTCAGAGCAACTGGAGCGCGTGCTTCTGGGCAAGCGGCACCAGACCACGCTGGCACTTGCCTGCCTGCTGGCCAGAGGACATTTACTCATCGAAGATGTGCCCGGCGTTGGCAAAACCACATTGGCACACGCATTAGGTGCAACACTGGGTCTTGACTGGAAGCGTGTGCAGTTCACTAGTGACCTGCTACCCGCTGATGTGGTCGGGGTGTCGATTTACAACACAGATACACAATCGTTCAGTTTCAAGCGCGGCCCCATCTTTACGTCCATCCTGCTGGCTGATGAAATCAATCGGGCACCGCCAAAAGCGCAAAGTGCTTTGCTGGAGGCAATGGAAGAACGTCAGGTGAGCGTCGACGGGGTCACCCATTCCTTGAATGACGATTTTTTCGTCATCGCAACACAAAACCCCAGCGACCAGCTGGGCGCCTTTCCACTGCCCGAATCACAGCTTGACCGTTTTCTGGTCGGCATTGAAATCGGCTATCCGGATGTTGCCACCGAACGCGAACTGCTCGAACATGGAGATCGTCGCACTGGCACCGCTAAGCTCAAACCTATCGTATCGTCACAGACGCTGAACCAGTGGAGCAAGCAATCCCAGCAGATACATATTGCAGCACCGGTGTTTGATTACATACAGGCACTCGTACTGGCCACAAGAAATGCAGGTACAGGCCTGAGCCCACGTGCAGGTATCAGTCTTGTAAGACTGGTGCGTAGCTATGCATTCATACACCATCGCGATCACGTGCTTCTCGATGATGTACGCGATGTATTTCCTGCGTTAGCCGGGCACCGGATGACGGGCAGAGTGAGCTCGGGTCACCGCCGGGCACTCGACATCCTCCAACAGGTTGCCATGCCCTGACACCGTGAACTCAAGCTTCCCGACATTGCAGAAAAGTCGCGTATGGCAACGCGTTTTCCGCACACGCGCTGACGACACGTTGCCACACGCCGTGACACACCAGCGCATTTACATTGTGCCCAGCAAGCGCGGGCTGGCATTTCTCGTGACACTGCTACTCATGCTCATTGCATCAGTAAACTATTCACTCTCGTTAGGCTATGCCTTGTGCTTTCTGCTGACAGGTCTCTTTTCGGCAACGTTACTTCATACCTACCGTAATCTTGCTGGACTCAGTGTCAAAAGCATTGTTGGACACGATGCATTCGTTGGTGAATCCGTCAATTTCAAGATCATGCTGGATGATCAGAATGCACGTCAGCGCCATGGAATCCAAATTCGCGCACACCATGCAACGAGCCAACTTGTGCGTGTTGACCCCGCTGCACAAGCAGAAGCCGTACTTGCCATAAAGGCTCAAACACGAGGAGCCTGTCTACTTGGCAGATTAACATTGCAAAGCGATTGGCCCTTGGGCCTGTGGGCATGCTGGAGCTATCTGCACGTCCATAAACAAGCACTGGTATTTCCGCAACCAGAACAAAAGGCACCGCAACTTCCAACGGTTGCGGGCACTGACGAAGGCACCCTGTCTGGAACAAGCAACACAGGGGATGTGTCCGGTTTACGCACCTACCAACCCGGCGACTCTATAGGCTCTATCGCGTGGAAAAGCGCTGCAAGGGGTATGGGTTTGCAATCACGCATGTTCGATAATGAGCAATCCCTGGCCGCAACGGTACTAGACCTTCAACAGACCCATGTGCCAGGTCTAGAGGCCAAGCTTTCCCGGCTGTGTGCATGGATACTGGAAGCGGAGCGTTCACGAACTGATTACGCGTTGCAATTACCCGGTTTATCTCTTGAAAAAGGCCACGGTAGTGAACAACAGACCAAAGCACTGAGCGCACTGGCACTGTTTGGACGCAGCAGTGAGTCTGCAGCATGAATACAAGTGTGATGGATACTTCATGGCGCCGCTTTCTGCCCAGTATTGGCAACAGCCAGTCAGACAGCATGGACGCACGCACTCTCCATGCATTGTCTGCTCTATTGATTCTGGTGCAGTTTCCTCACCTGAGTAATCTACCCGTCTGGGTGAGTGCGTGTGGCTTGCTGCTAGTCGGTGCAAGGCTCTGGCTTTTGTCACGTCCAGATAAACCTTTTTTGCGTGTGGCGCTGTCGCCGTTATGTGTCACCCTGCTTGCAGCATTGAGTGCGTTTGCCATTCGTTTGGACTACGGCTATCTGCTTGGCAGAGACCCCTGCGTTGCCTTCCTGTTTATTCTGGTTGCCGCAAAGTTTGCCGAGGTGCGTCGTGCCAACGATGCCACCATGCTGCTGTGCTTGTGTGCATTTCTATTGCTGACACAATACTTCTACTCACAAACCATTATCTCTGCACTGGTCACTCTGCCTGCAGTTATAGCATTGGCATACAGCCTGTCCGTCTTGCGCGATTCCAGCAATCCTGACAGCACCTCAAGTCAGCTGAAACTCATTGGCGTCTTGCTGGTGCAAGGCCTGCCAATCGCCGCCTTGCTGTTCGTTGTCTTCCCGCGCCTGCCCGGGCCTATGTGGTCGCTGCCAGAAGATTCTATGGCTACCACCGGACTATCCAATTCAATGTCGCCTGGATCAATCGGACAACTCTCGCAATCGGACGCTGTTGCGTTTCGCGTAGAGTTTGATGGTGAGGTGCCCGATTCATCCGATTTGTACTGGCGTGGTCCGGTACTGACTGAATTCGACGGACGAAACTGGGGTTTGAGCAATATCCGATATGACGCTTCACCCAACTACAGTGGTCCATCAGAAAACGTAGTGAGCTATACGGTGACATTACAACCACATCGCCAACACTGGCTTTTTGCACTCGATACCGCAGCCTCACTGCCGAGCTCGTACGACGCATCAGGTGAGCAGGAAACGCGCTTCCAGCGAACGATCGGGCAAATGTATGATGATGGACAGATATTGGCCAAAGACTCAGTATCGCAAACGCTACGCTATCGCCAAAGCTCAGTTCTAAGTGACAGAATCCCGGTCGTCGGACCACCCCGTAACGATACGCTTGAGTTACCTGGCCAAAACGTACGCACAATAGAATTTGCCAACAGGCTGCGCTCTCAATCCGGGTCCGATAGTGATTATGCCTATAGCGTTTTGCAGCATTTCAATACCGAGCCTTTCAGATACACCTTGAGTCCGCAGACATTGGGCCATTCGCCCGTGGACGAATTTCTCTTTGACACCCGTGAAGGTTTCTGCGAACACTACGCTGCAGCCTTTGTGGTAATGATGCGCGCTGCAGATATTCCCGCTCGAGTTGTCACGGGTTATCAAGGTGGAGAGATGAACGAGGATTACATGATTGTCCGTCAATCTGATGCGCACGCCTGGGCCGAAGCGTTTGTCGATGGCGCTTGGCAGCGCTTTGACCCCACCAGCGCAGTAGCACCGTCACGCATCGAAAGAGGCCTGGCAGCCGCGCTTCCCGGAGAGGCTTCCGTACCCCGGATGGCACGCCAGGCACCCGGGCTGATACGCGACATGCAACTTCGCTGGGACGCTATCAATCATCATTGGCAGCGTCTGGTTATCGATTTTGACAACGACTCCCAGGCAGGCCTGTGGGAGCGCCTTGGTTTGGGTAAACCGGCGCTTTGGCAGATTACCGTAATCGTAGTTCTATTGGCAGGTCTATGGAGTGTGCTCGTTTTACGTGCACCACGAGGTCGTGGCAAAAAACTGGATATACAGGAACGACACTGGCAGCGATTGAGTCGGTTTTTACACACAAAAGGCATGCAGCGTCAGCTCAGTGAAAGCCCCACGGAGTATTTGCAGCGGGCAGCACGTGCGTGGCCATTACATGAAACACGCATCCAGCGCCTTGACAACACCTTTACACAGCTTCGATTCAGGGAACTGCCTGCTGACCGACATCAGGCACTGATAAAGCAACTGAAGAAAGACATGCTGCATTTTCGCCTGACGATGATACGCAGCCGCGCGCTGCAAACGATGTAGATGATTGTCCCGTTGTAACTGAGCAAGAATTGACAAGATAAGCTCGGTGTTACTTATCATGTCTTGCCGGTGTATCGTATGCTCGTCCACTCAAGACATAGACCACAAGAATGAACGTGATACTGCTATTGCTCGCACTGGCACTGCTGGCAGCCACGCTGGCTCCACTGTCGAAAAGTCGTCGGTGGTATATCCGTGCAATGGACTTTCCACGCGTGCAGATTGCCGTGCTTGCAGGATTGTGGCTGCTGTACTGGGGTTTTGCAGACAGTGCCGCTGGCTCTGTGATGACCGTTGCCGCGGTTAGCATGTTGGCAGTACTTACCTACCAGCTGTTCTGGATTTTACCGTACACACAGCTCAACAATGTTGAGGTGCAATACTACAACTCGAAGCACGAACACTCGTACGGAAGAATCCGGCTGCTTGGCAGTAATGTCTTGATGGATAATCGCAACGCACAAGCACTGTTGCAGCTGGTACGCACGCATCAGCCTGATATTCTGATTACGCTGGAATCGGACCAGTGGTGGCAAGAGCAGCTAGACGTACTGACAGACTATCCTCATCGTCTGGCGTGCCCGCTAGACAATCTTTACGGCATGCACGTGTATTCCAGGCTGCCAATCGTCAACCCTGTTATCGAGTATCTGGTTGAACCCGACAAACCATCCATGAGCATGCAGGTGAAACTCGACACTGGCCACCTTGTACACCTGTATGTGGTGCATCCGGCACCTCCAGCACCCGGTGAGAACGAACATTCCATCGAGCGAGACGTCGAGCTTATTCTGATTGCAAAAGCCGCTGCGAACTTGAGAACAGATGCAAGTGAAAGTACAAACGAGAGTACAGGGATTGGGGCCAACCCGCCTCTCATCGTGGCTGGCGATCTTAACGATGTAGCCTGGTCAGCGACTACTCGCCTGTTTCGGCAAATTAGCGGTCTTAAAGACCCACGTGTTGGCCGGGGTATTTTTAATACTTTCAATGCCCAGCACTGGTTCATACGCTGGCCACTGGATCACGTTTTCGCATCCGGACATTTCAAGCTGGGAACGCTGCAACGCCTGCCCGACATTGGCTCTGATCATTTTCCCTTGCTGGCAGAACTCGTGTTGACACAACTCAGCCCGCACTCATCAGAGCTTGCCCTCAGTGAACCTGAGCTATTGGATGAGATCATGCAAACCGACACTGCTGACAATGCCAGTGAACCCTCGCAGCCCTGACTCGCAGCCCTGACTCGCAGCCCTGATGATAGTGTAGTGCGATGATCAAACGATATGCTCAGGCTATCAAGCCCACCTCATCATATGTCTGCTGTCTTCCGTAGTTGTGATACCAGCCTTAACAATTTGCGGCGTACTGGCCAGGGGTTGGTCATTCAGTTGTTACTACCCAGATCTACAACATCAACCATCGTTTTGCTGCGTAGAGCGGTCCATACCACACCTAAAACAAACCGCGTCTGCTCGGTAACTTCAAACAGTGGACTATCCTGATTTCTTGCCCCTCCATAGAAACCCTGAATGACGCCCGTGAACACTCGGACATCTGCGAACGGCCTGAACGCAAAACCGGCAACCAGCGTGGATTCAAGATATCCCCCCTTGGCATCGAAAGCGGGACGTGAATCTGTAACAAACTCCGGATCAACCTGATAGAAATAGTCGTGCAATTGTTCTGTAGCAAAGCTGACGTCGAAGCCGCTCAAAAAACTGATGCCAGTGCCCGCTACATTGGCAACATTAACACCAAGCCCCACTTCCGCAATAACGCCCTGTGCGTCCACTGATTTGAAATCTGTCGAAAATACCGCTCGAAGCTCAGATGTCAATCGCCCTCGCAATCGGGCACCAGAGTCGAGGCGCTGATCAAACAGACGCACTTCAAGTTGCGGCCCCAGTTCGAACAGAAAATCCAGATCATCCATACCCTGTCTGACACCGTTGTCTTCAGAGCTGGCATTGAGCGAGCCACCAATCGACAGATCCAGTTTCAGTCGTGGTCGCTCGATCGCTACTGCTCGCACACCGCCATCACCAAGACGCAATAGCGGTGATCTGTAAACAAAAAACGGGACCACCAGTGCGCGCTCATTGGCATCACTCGATGCGGGGTAGTCAAATCCGGAAAAATACCCTCCGCCCAAACCTATTTCCCACCGCGGTTTTGATGTAACACCGTCCGGAAAGAGCGTCTCAACATCAGTGATTTTTGCTGCAGGAAGCTCTGATGATGTTCCGGCTTCGTCATCTGCCATCAGAGTACTGACAATCAGTATTCCAACCAATAGGCATAGGCAGCGCGCATAAAGGACGCTGGTTAGACGTCGCGAGACTGGCCACATAACACGACGATTCGAATCAGCCTTTGAGTACAGGCTGTCTGCAATATCGATCAAGAAATGCAATCCGGGCTAAGGAAGTAGCTACCATCATACCTGCACATCCACAAAATCGATCAGCTAGTGATACCCCAGTCAGCACACCAACAACCCTCTACAAGCCAAGGCAAATTCTGCAACGGCACGTATACTCCCAGCAACTGCCATAGAACCCCTTAGACATGTTTTACAGCCAGAGCCCGATTGATCGTGCCGATCACCTGAGAAAGGACGCTGCCACCCTGCAGCAATTGCGTGCTACCGACAGTACCCGCCTGATTCCTGTGTGCGAAGCCAAGTCGCTGACCACGAACAGCGATAGTCCCCCAGTGGCCCTGATGCTCAAAGCAAAACCGTTAGACAATTTGCCGGAAGTATTTCTCGGCAACGATAACGAACGGGCGTATTTCGCCGTAGATGTCAGTGCATTGAATGAGGCGGAGCGCAACGAGCTGATACGCGATGCTTACGATAATAACGGCAACAAACACACAGGTGCCTTCAAGGATCTTCGTAGTGTCGGGCCACTGCTTCCCCATCACGAAGGCTCACTACTGGCCTATGCCCGGGGGCTTGTATACTGGAATCAGCACACACGGCATTGTATTCGCTGCGGAAACCTGTTGACGTCTTCCAACGGTGGACATCTCCGCACGTGTACAGCATGCGATTACACGGCATTTCCTCGCACTGACCCTGCGGTTATCATGCTGGTGACATACAGTGAGCCGGGCGCTGAAGATCTATGCCTGCTGGGTCGCAGCCCGGTATGGCCTGAAGGCGTCTTCTCCACCTTGGCAGGTTTTGTCGAACCCGGTGAATCGCTCGAGATGGCTGTTCGGCGAGAAGTGCTTGAAGAGGCCTCCATTCACACCGAACAAGTCAGCTATGTCGCCTCGCAACCCTGGCCGTTTCCTCGTTCGATCATGCTCGGCTTCGAAGCACGTGCCACCACGACAGAAATCCGTTGCGACCCTGATGAGCTGGCGGATGCGCAGTGGTTCACCCGTGAACAACTTCGAACCTTTGGCAACTGGGGAGATGAGAGCGATAACTACAAACTACCGCGCACCGATTCCATTGCCAGACATCTGATAGATCGATGGATTAAAGCCAGCTCCTGAAGCCTTTCGGCAAAGGTGTCAATTTGCCTTCAAGCGACCACCCCTCAGCCTGCGCTCGCGCAAGTACGGCACCGACACGATCCTGATCACGCGGATGTGTGCTGAGAAAACGCTCCAGCACCTGAGTGGCACCTCGACTCGGGCCACGTGCATCGTTAAACATCTCGAACAATGCAGCTGCACCATTCAAGTGACCGTACCGTGCATGCAACGCTGCCAGTGCTCGCTCGTCAGCAGATTCCTCCATGCCACGGCTGAACTGCACGCTGGTAATACTGCCTGCATTGCTGATGACAGTCCCCGCCGATCCGGTACTGCCCGTCAGCGCCAGTAGTGCAACCATGCTGGCAACACCCCCACCCAGAGCGGCAACCGGATCCCGGTGCAGCACATGCGCGATCTCATGCGCCACCACCATCGCCAGCGTATTTTCGTCCGGCATGTCCTCCAGAAGCCCTTTATAGAACATCAGATTGCCACCGACTGTAGCGAAGGCATTAAACACATCCTCATTATTATAATGAACGGTAAACTGCATACCGTCCGGTATATCCATATGTTGCGCTACCTGCTGTGCAAGCTCATTCAGATAGGCTGTTATTTGCGGGTGTTCAGCGTTATGACCAAAGTCGATGTCAAGCTCTTCCATGACGGTTAATTCGAAGCTGAACGGCACGCGCTTGGCCAACCAGCCTCCAGACACCTGCAACACGATAACCAGTAACACCACCAGAACAACTGCAGCAATGATCAGCTGCAGAAACTGCTTTAACGGGTGAACACGCGTTACGTTGATGCCCTCCTCGGGTAACCGGTTTTCATATTGCATGAGCCGCCCCTGGCTGAAGTATCTCATCATCGGATAGCCCCGCCGGTAAGCCTAAGGCTTTGTCAGCCGGCACCATGGCCGTGCCATAAGCCAGTACTTCCATGGCAGCCAGACGACCGGTGGCTATGCGTGTAGTGTCAAACTTGATGTTGAACACATAGGCGGCACCCAATTCGCTGGCCTTGTCTTTCATGCGAAGAACGGCCTCTCGTCGGGCTCGGTCCAGCATGGATTCATACGGGGTGACTCGCCCACCAAAAATATTGACAAGCCCTGCCAGAAAGCTCTTGAAATAATCAGAAGCCACTACGGTACTCCCGGCAACCAGATGCTGGTGATAACGTTGATCCTGTGGAGGATAACGACTGGCTATTACCGGTAGTCCGGTACTCTTTGCCTCGCGCTCCCGGATGCGTTTGTAGTGGCGTCTTTCGGCCAGGGAGCCGAACAGATAACCCAGAACGAGCAAGCCGACAACGATGCTGGCCTGAACGACAAAGCTAAACATCAGCCGCAATGTCTTCGGCCAGTTCCACCGCGGTGCCATAGACAAAAATTTCCGCAGCACCCGCTGCAATACTGGATGTGCTGTAGCGTACATTGAGCACAGCATTTGCGCCAATACTGCTGGCCTGCTCCAACATTCTGCTGGTAGCCTCCTCCCGAGAGTCGGACAGAAGCTCGGTGTAACCACGCAACTCTCCACCAAAAAAATTCTTGAAGGATGCAGCAATATCCCGCCCGACATGTTTTGATCGTACCGAGCTACCCTGCACTAGCCCCAGATGCCGATTGACCTTACGGCCGGGGAGAAACTCCAGATTCGATACCAGCATGTGTTTTCCTATGAACGGTGCTATGCGCCTGTTATTGTACCGTCTGCGCAGGCTAGCCGCCTGTTTGCCGCCTTTGCACTCGAGCCAGACTGAACACTATCTGCCCATCATGAAACGCCTGTGTATCATCACCGCATTAGCCGCTGAAGCTCGACCATTGCTCGACGCATTGAAGCTCAGGCAGTCCGACGCCCGGCACTTGCGTGTGTACACCTCAGAACACTATCTGTTGCTTGAATGTGGCCCGGGCAAACTCAACGCTGCTGCCAGCACGGGCGCCATGCTACAGGCCTACCCGGATATTGGCGCCGTACTGAATGTCGGCATAGCAGGTGGTTGTCATGACTACGGGCAGAGCGTGCTGGCTCATCAGATTCGCGACCATGCAAGCGGCGCGCAGTGGTTTCCGCATCTGCCAGACAACAACGCCTTTCGTTCCCTGCCCTCGGACAGCATCCGCACGCTGGATGCACCTGATACGGGCTATTGTTCTGGCGAACTGTTCGACATGGAAGCTGCCGGGGTGTTCAGCGCGGCCAGTCGATATCTTTCTACCAGTCAGATTCACTGCCTTAAAGTCGTATCCGACAACCCCGAGCAGAGTATTGAAAAAATAAGCAAACGCTCGGTAATCGCATTGATCAACAAGGCTATTCCGTCCATCATGCCGCTGCTGGATGCGTTGCATCAGCAGTTCAATGCGACAGAAACTGCACACCCCGTCAATGGCGAAGAACTTATCGACAGTCTACTTCTGCGAGTGCACCATACGGTCAACGACGAACGCTTACTGAAAAAATTGGTGCAACAGCACATCATACTCACCGGCAATACACCTGTTATTGAAAGGCAGTACGACACAGCAGCGCGCATCAGACAATCCCTGCAATCAAAAATTGCAGCCCAACCCATCGTGTATTCCTGAATGGACACGCTCTATGTTGAAGAGGCAGTGCGCGATCACCCACGCACATTGACCCTCTGCGCTCGCTACCCGAAAGCGCGAATCATCTCCATCAAACACTACGGTGATGTGTTTAATGCACCTGCTCAGAATTTCAGGCACCAGAAAGCGAATCCAGCGCTTATTCTTGCAAACAAACCTGGACGACGGGTTCTGCCAACACCGCCCGGCTACCATATCGGTGGCAAGCATAATTACTATTTTTCACACATGCTGAACTGTGTGTATGACTGTCGCTACTGCTTTTTACAAGGCATGTATCAGTCAGCTCATTACGTCGTTTTCATCAACAGCGAAGATTTTTTTTCAGACATTGAACACACAGTTAATGATCATAACGATGAAGTGTGGTTTTTTTCCGGATACGACTGCGACTCACTGGCACTTGATCCTGTCACCGGATTCGTTGGCGAATGCCTTGAGTATTTTGAATCTCAACCGAAGGCTCATCTGGAGCTGCGCACAAAAAGCACACAGATACGCCCCCTGTTAAAACGTACCGCTTTGGACAATGTGGTAGTTGCCTTCAGCTTGTCCCCCGAGGCAATTGTTACGGCTGAAGAACACGGCACACCATCGCTGAAAAAACGTCTCGAGGCATTACGGAAACTGCAGGACGCTGGATGGCAAATCGGCCTTCGATTTGATCCCTTGCTGTACGCTGATAATTTCGATGCACTGTATGGCGAGTTGTTTGAGCAAGTGGCCGCAACGGTTGATATGAGCCGTGTTCACTCGGTGAGCCTTGGTGTCTTTCGATTACCCAAGACATTTCATAAAAAACTGGTGCGACTCTACCCTGATGCAAAACTCTTGAATGCACCGATAGCCCCTCGGGATGGCATGATGAGCTACCCGGAAAACGTCGAGACCACAATGCGGGAGTTTTGCATGCAAGCACTGAACAGGCACATCGGTGCACATCAGTTTTTTCCTTGCACATGACACACCAGCCTCACTGCGTGTTGGTCACTGGAGCAAGTCGAGGCATCGGACGCGCCTGCTGTGATCTACTTGGTGAGCATCAGATCAGCACCGTATCACTCTCCAGGACGCCACCAGAGAGAACTCATGCAAACGAGACTCACTATTCAGTTGATCTTTCTGACATACCCGCCACGATAGATCGGGTTCGCAATGTTCTGGTTGAGCACTCGCCCGACGCCATCGTGTGCAACGCGGGGCGCGGTGACATCGGTTCACTGGAGAACTTTTCCTCCCGGCAGATTCACCAGAGCATTCTGTTTAATCTGATCAGTCCAATCAGCCTTGTCAGAGAATGCATTCCGCAGCTAAGAATGCGTAAGCGCAGCAACATCGTATTCATTGGTTCAACCAGTGCCTTGCAAGGTACCCGGTACGGCGCACTCTACAGTGCTTCAAAGTTCGGGCTGCGCGGTGCTGCTCAATCGCTGGTGCACGAAGTAGCCGGTGCCAACTGTCATGTCGGAATTGTGAACCCGGGAAGTGTACGCACAGGATTTTTCGATACACTGGACTTCGAGCCCGGGCCCGAGCCAGCACATGCACTGGCGGCAAAGGATGTCGCACATGCCGTTTGGCAACTGCTGAGTTCACCCGATCATGCGTTAGTCAGTGAGATCACTGTTCAACCCCGCCAACATGTAGTCAAAAAACGCCGCCGCTAATTGACGGAAGCATTCATCAGCAAACCACATTCGGCTAAACCGGTGAATGAGCGCTTGCCGAACCGCTAACGTCACTGATTTCACTGGTCGGCCATTGGCAGACAACACCCTGCAAAAAACCTCACAAAAACCACGATCACATACGCCTCGCCCAGGCTTTGATGACAGCAACATGAACCTTCCACATTAACTACTGAATCGTAATTTTGAGTTAGATGTTATTAAATTATTGATATTTAATGAATTTATTCCTAATGGAATGATTCTATTGAATTTTGATCAAACTTCTTTTCCATTCCATCATCGTATTAATGGTCCAAATGCCCCAACGTAGGTATTGGATGGTCATAAAGGCCCAGTTTTTTCGCTCTGCCGCTGCCGAATTGCGCACGAGATGTACGAAGCATCTTTCATCAGCGGTTACAAATCTTGTGGATAGCAGTGTTCAAAATAGATCGTGCATCATGGATTATCATCGCTCTGGTCGGCACTTTACTGATATCGACCTGGGCGGTATTCAATCGCCCTGACTACGTACCTGAATGGCCTGAAACCATCAAAGGCGTTGCGTTTTCGCCGTTTCGTGCAGGACAGTCTCCGCGTGAACCCACCGAATACCCCAGTGAAAAACAGATCAGCGGTGATTTGGCACTTCTGGCTGACAAGGTTGACCGTGTTCGTACCTATTCGGTCGAAGGCACCCTGGGCAGCATCCCAAAACTTGCCGCACAGCACGGGCTCGATGTCATGGTTGGCATCTGGATATCCGACGATATAGAACGTAACTGGGAAGAGATAGGCCAGCTGAGGCGCATCGTTGAAGCCAACCCTGGGAACATTATCGGCATCGTCGTGGGTAACGAGGTTCTTCTTCGGCGTGAAATAACCAGCGAGAAACTGGCAAACTACGTCGACATCGTCAAGGGCATGGTTGGATCCATTCCTGTTACCGTCGCCGAAACCTGGGATAACTGGCTGAGGAATCGCTCTCTGGCCAAACACGTGGACTATGTAACGGTTCATGTTCTGCCCTACTGGGAAGGCGTGCCTGCATGGCGTGCACCTGACTATGTCTTTGAGCGCTATGATCAGCTCCAGAGCGAATTTCCCACCAAAACCGTTGTGTTGGGAGAAGTCGGGTGGCCAAGTGAGGGACGAAAACGCTTCGGCGCGCAGCCCTCTTTGCAGAACCAGGCCAAATTTCTGCGTCAGTTTCTCGATCAGGCCAACGCACGAGATGCCAATTATTTCGTTCTGGAAGCGTTTGACCAGATCTGGAAAACTGACGAAGGTGCAGTCGGGCGATACTGGGGCATCTTCAATGCTGAACGCGAGCCGAAATTCCCGTTTGCAGCACCCGTGACACCCGTTCCCGAGTGGCGAGCCATCGCTGGCTTCTCACTGGCGTTCGCCGTACTCATTCTTGCCCTGCTTTTACGCGATAGTCGTGGCCTGGTACACGGCGGTCGTGGTTTTCTGGTGCTGGTCTCCTACGCCATCTCCACGGCCGTTGTCTGGATGGTGTACGACTACTCTCAAAAGTACATGACCTGGGAGCAGGTTGTTGTGGGTATAGGCCTGCTTCTGGCCGCATTCTGCATAACGATCATCCTGCTAACCGAGGCGCATGAGTGGGCCGAGGCGATCTGGAACCGGCGACATCGCGAGATAAGCGATCATGCCGTTGAGAAGGGCGGACCTGTTCCGAAGGTATCGATTCACGTACCAATCTACAACGAACCGCCAGAAATGGTCATTGAGACCCTGGCAGCCTTGCGCAAACTCAAATACCAGAACTATGAGGTTGTCGTTGTTGATAACAATACCAATGATCCTGCCTGCTGGATTCCGGTACAGCAATGGTGTCAACGGCAGGATGAGCGGTTTCAGTTCCATCACGTCAACCCGTTGCCTGGCTTCAAGGCAGGCGCACTCAACTATGCGCTGGAACATACTGCTAGCGATGCAGACCTGATCGCCGTTATTGACAGTGACTACATTGTGG
This sequence comes from uncultured Granulosicoccaceae bacterium, assembly GCA_964352535.1. GTDB lineage: Bacteria > Pseudomonadota > Gammaproteobacteria > Granulosicoccales > Granulosicoccaceae > Granulosicoccus. Next base: position 17,042 of record CAYGSW010000086.1, read on the forward strand.
ATGCGGAATGGCTCGACGAGTGCACAACAGCCTTTGCTGACCCCCAGATTGCCATCGTACAGGCACCGCAGGATTACCGGGATGCCGACGACAGCCTGTTCAAATCGATGATCTACGCTGAATACGCAGGCTTTTTCGGTATCGGCATGGTCAATCGCGACGCACGTAATGCCATCATTCAGCATGGCACGATGACCATAGTGCGCAGATCAGTTCTCTCAGATGTCGACGGCTGGTCCACGTGGTGCATCACCGAAGATGCAGAGCTTGGTCTGCGCATACTTGAACAAGGCTACAAGGCCTCGTATGTACCTAAATCGTATGGCCGCGGCTTGATGCCGGATAACTTTCTGGACTACAAGAAGCAGCGTTTTCGCTGGGCCTATGGATCTGTGCTGATACTGCGCCACCACATGCGCTACTTCCTGAAGCTCAATCGGTCCAAGCTTAATCCAGGGCAGCGCTACCACTTTCTTGCGGGATGGTTACCGTGGATGGCTGATGGCTTGTGCCTGATGTTCAACTGCATTGCACTTCTATACTGCGTATTGATGGTCATGTTTCCACACATCTACAACCCACCGGAAATCATGCTCAGCTTGCTGCCCATTGGATTCTTCATCTTCAAGCTGTCCAAGATGCTGGTTCTCTATCGCTGGCGCATGAAGGCAAGCCTGATGCAGAGCATAGGCGCTGGCATTGCAGGCTTGGCTGTATCACATACCATTGCCCGGGCCATGCTGGCAGGATTGCACACAACCAGTATTGGCTTCTTTCGTACGCCGAAACTGGGCGACGCTCATACCTTTCGCCAAGCCCTCATGGATGCACGAGAGGAGGCCTTGATTGCATCAGGCCTGCTGATAGCTGCCGCTGCAATTGCCTTGCGTTACGATGCTTATTTGGCAGACACGCGCTTATGGATTGCCTTGTTGATTGTGCAGAGCACGCC
>CAYGSW010000086.1:18003-21066 GCA_964352535.1 uncultured Granulosicoccaceae bacterium
TGTTAGCACGTTCCAGCATCTGCCAACGCGTCTGTTCAATGGCAAGCGTGAAGAAAGCCTGCTTGGGCAACTCACTGACACCATTGCCAAGGCCGAGCGGTAGTCGCCCTCATGACAGACTTTTTCAGGAAGGGTGCCCTGTTTGCGTTATCGATTCTTGTCGTAACGTTTCTCTGCAGGGCCATTATTGCCTACGGATTCTCGGTACCACTGGAATCGGACTTCTGGTACCGCGACTTTCTGGGCAATCTGGTAGTGGCTCTCGTCATCGCTCTGTTGGTCCAGTCACTACGCAAGACTCTGATACTCTCCTGCGTCATTATTGTGATGTTCCAGCTATGCAACGCCGCCAAAATTTCAGTGCTGGGAACACCGGCAAGTCCTGATGATTTTTTCAATATCCAGAACTTTTTCTTCCTCACTGATGGCTGGCGCAGAATCGTACTTTTTCTCATTGCCGGCTTCCCGCTGATTCTGGCCATAGTGTTCATCCCCTGGAAGCGCGCCAGTGTCTGGATTGCATTGTTATGTCTTGGTGTTACCGGGTTTGGCGTACATGCGAAGAGCGAAACACTACGTGTCGTTCTCGATACGCACATTGGCAATTCGGTATGGAATCAACCGGCTAATTTTCGTGACCGTGGTCTGGCGTTGCATCTTGTGCAGGAGACGATTCGGACCATCAGCAAAGTCGACAAGCCACCTGTCAAGGCCGATGTTGTGGTAGCCAAAGAGAGCCTGGCGAATAACCGAACAGCACCAATGGAGCCTACACTGCAGAGTGCATTGAGTGGGGAGAGCGTTCCACAGAATCGCAACGTTCATGTGTTTGTTCTTGAGTCGTTTTTCGATCCGGTGTCATTGGGCAAGGACTGGGTACCGACAGACCCACTACCAGAGGATTTCAGAAACCTCTGGGAACAAACGGGATTCACCACCACACTGTCACCGGTGTTTGGTGGATATACGGCTAACGCAGAATTTGAGATGCTGTGCGGATTCCCGGTTACGCGTAATGCGGTGTTCTTCGAGGGATGGCTGCGAAAGAGTGCACCTTGCCTACCCAATCTACTGGGAAAACTGGGGTATCACACAGTGGCCTCACACCCCAATGTACCGGGATTCTGGAATCGCACGAACGCCTATCAATACATCGGATTTGATGAATACCTGAGTGAGGTGCACTTTGATCTCACTGACTCAGTTGATACCTTGCTGATGGACCACAGCCTTTACACCCAGGTGTTTGACCATATCGACAAGGCCGACATTCAGGGGCCTGTATTCAACTACATGCTCACCTATCACGGCCACCTGCCTTATCCTAGCAATGAGAAGTACCCGGACCAAGTGACCGCAGGCAAAGAGGCAGGTCTGCTCCACGGTTATCTTAACCAGATCTGGTACAAATCGCGCGATCTGATGCAACGCCTTGAATTGTTGAGGGCTGATGATCCAGATGCTCTAATCGTTATCTTTGGCGACCATTTGCCCTATCTAGGACCGAACTACGGTGTCTACACAGAGGCCTGGAACCTGCCAGATGATCGATCAAAGTTCTCAGGCGAACAACTCAAGCAGCTAACCAGCACACCGCTAATCGTTATTGACGGCGAGCGAGGCCCCCTGAACCTTGGCAAACTGCCGATGTACCGATTGCCATCGCTTGTCATGTCATTGCTGGGACATGATGCGCCCACCATGTTTGACACAACAAGCAATCCGGACGACATGATTGTCAGACCCGTTTACGGTATGCACATAACGGCCTCCGGTGAGTCGACAACAACTTGCACAGAGTCAAATTCCACTCAGACACCATGCAGCATCAGTGAACCGTGGCTGCAACAGATCAAAGTACTGACCAGTGATATCTTTACAGGTGATCAATTCAGCCTTGAGTAGTATCTGCCATTGCTTCATTGTCCAGCAACTTGCGCTTGCGCTCCACACCCCAGCGATAACCTGACAACCCACCGTCAGCTTTAACAACCCGATGACAAGGCACCAGTACAGCTAAGGGATTTTCCGAACAGGCACGTGCAACAGCCCGTGCAGCCGTTGGTTGCCCTATCGCTTGTGCAACGTCCTTGTAGCTGGCGGTTATTCCAGGGCCTATATCACGAAGCGCCTGCCACACTCTCTCCTGAAAAACAGTCCCAAGAATATCCAGTGGTACATCAAACGCCGCATCTGGAATATTGATCTTTTCTGCTACAGCGCTAATCTGTGGCTGCATGCTGTGTGTGTCGTTGATCAGCGTGGCCTTGGAGAATCTGGCCGACAGGTCAGCGATCAACGCCTCTCTGGTTTCCCCGAACAAGACGGAGCAAATCCCTGCCTTCGTTTGCGCTACAACAATGAGACCAAACATCGTGGTGGCAAACCCATAGTGGATCTTCACGCCGGGCGCTCCCTGGCGCAGGGTAGTCGCCGTCATACCTAGCCGTTTGTGTACATCAGCATAAAAGCTACCGACACTGTCGTAGCCGGCATCCATTAGCGTTTGCATGATACTGTTATCATGACTTAAGCGATCTTGCACTCTGGCGACTCGGATCGCCTGTGCATAGGCTTTGGGACTCAGCCCAACATATTGCTTGAACAGTTTTTGCAGATGGTAACGGCTGACGCCAACGGCGGTAGCAATAGAATCAATGCGGACAGTATCATCAGCATTGTCCATCAACCTGCACGCTTCAATGACAAGCTGCTTGTTGCGAACAGCCAGTGGCGGTTGATCTGTTCTGCAGCGTTTGCAATACCGGTAACCATCAGCCAGCGCTGCAGCAACGTCGGTGAAGTAGCGCATGTTTTCCGGTAAGGCCGCACGCGAAGGACAGGAGGGGTAACAGACGATGCCCGTTGAAATGACAGCGTACACAAACTCTCCATCTGCGTTTGAATCGCGCGACTGCACAGCATTAAAGCGTTGAGTCTCTGTCTGATATTTTTTCACGGTATGTCTACTCAATAACAGTGCCTACACTGTATACCGGCAGTAGCGCGCACTGCCTTGACAAATGTGTTTTCAAATCAAGGATCCACTGTTCTAGTAGTCCG
>CAYGSW010000087.1:0-21036 GCA_964352535.1 uncultured Granulosicoccaceae bacterium
CTGCGATCCAGCGCGATTTTCTGATCCCGCCAAAGGGTGAACATCCACAGGAAAACGGCAGCAAAAATGATGCGATACGCCGTGATAGCCACTGGCGAAAAATCGGCCAGAGCAATTTCATTGCACAGGAATGTTGCCCCCCAGATGGCGGCGGCAGTGAACAGCCGAAGGTAATCGGTAAGTACCGGATCGCGTATGGCCGGACCGTTAAGCTGTTGCAAGGTGGAGCGCTCAAGTCGTCAAAATTCATCGGTAGGCAGGCATAATGCCAGCTCTAACTGCTCGGTCATACCTCGGATGCAAAAACCAACAATTTTTACGGCCCTATCGCTGGTTCTGGCAACATGTCTGGTCAGCGCTTGCAGCTCATCGGATTCAGACCCGGCGGATCCGGGCACCACGACACCCACCGTGCCGGATACGAGCACACCAGCCGTCCCCCCTGATAGCAACATCGACGCCCTCAGTCATAGCGGCAAGCCGGTTGCCAGACTTGGCGTGGATCCGACAACCACTGCACTGTTCGCCGCTGAAGGGCGTGACAAGGCAGCTGCATTGCCAGGCGATATTGGTCTGATCTACAGTGTGGTGGACAATCAGGGCGGCGATATATTCCCCGGCAATGGTGGGCCGACATGTGCCTCACTGGGCGCACAATTCAACTCCTGCAGTGTCACCAATCTGCACATCAAAAACGCCAGCGGCTCCTTGAACGATGGAAACTGGAAACTATATTTTCACAGTATCCGTCGTATCCTGCGTGTTGACAGCATCGAATTCAGCGTCTCGCATGTCAATGGCGATCTTAACTATCTGGAACCTACTGCTGAGTTTGCAGGCTTCAACGGTGATGTAAAAAGCATTGCGCTGGTGACCGAATTCAATCATCTGATCGAGTCTGACTTCATGCCGCGCTACTGGCTCGCACGCGATAACGGCGACGTGACGCTTATCGCCAATACGGACGATGACACTGACGAATCACGCTATACGACACCGATCAGTGGCGACAATCAACGATCGTTTAATGGCGAACCCATTCCGTTGGCCAGTGCGGGTTCGCGCTTCACTAGAAACCTGCCGCTGCACAACATTCTGGAGACGTCTGAGTTCACAGCACAGATGATGCAATCGCGCATTATTCCACGCCCCCGATCGTTGGTGCCAGGCTCTGGCGGACTGAACATTTCAGGCGGCTTTTCATTTGCTGCAGCTGAACTCAGCGCTGGCAATATAGCCGCGTTGACAAGCCGGCAAGCAACATTCATGAACACGGCTAACGGCACACCGCTGAGCGCCACCATTGATACCTCTCTGAACGATGACAGTTACCGGCTTGTTGTGGACGCTTCCGGCATTACACTCACGGGCGCTGACAGAAAAGCATTGTTTTACGGTGCGCAGTCCTTGCTGGGGCTGGTACAAATCGGTACAGGCACAATCCCATACGTCACGATTGATGACACACCTCGCTTTGCGTTCCGCGGCATGCATCTGGATGTCGCGCGAAACTTTCAGAGCGTAGAATCCGTGAAGCAGTTGCTCGACCAAATGGCGGCCTACAAGCTCAACAAGCTGCACTTGCACCTAAGCGACGACGAAGGATGGCGCTTGCAGATTCCCTCTTTACCGGAGCTTACCAGTGTGGGCGCTGTGAGGAAGTTCCAGCTGGATTCCAGCGGTCGTGTGACGGAAGTTGCAGGGCTGATGCCTCAGCTGGGCTCTGGTCCTGCTAGTGACAACCAGGGCAGCGGTTTTTTCACCGCAGCCCAGTTTGTCGAATTGCTGCAATACGCAAACGATCGCGAAATCAGCGTCATCCCTGAACTGGACATGCCCGCCCATGCACGCGCCGCGGTAGTAGCCATGCGAGCACGTGCCGTTAATCTGGGTGATGCCAACGACGTGAATGTGCGCGTTGACGATCCCGCTGATACCTCCCGCTATCTTACGATCCAGCATTACGATGACGGTATCCTGAACCCTTGCGTTCCGGGTACCTACAACTTCATCAACAGTGTGGTAACTGATGTGCAAGCCATGTACACACAAGCGGGCGCGCCTCTGGACGTCTGGCACATGGGCGGTGATGAAGCCAATAACGTATTCACCGGTAGCGGGTTTCAAGCTGAAAACATTGATCGCAGCGCATGGGATTTCCCGTGGGAGCGATCCCCTGCGTGCAACGACTTCATTCAGAACACGGCAACAGTCTCATCACGCGATGATTTGCAAACCTACTTTGTCAAAGAGGTGGCACAGATTGTCGCAAATGCTGGCATTCCTGCCCTGTATGCCTACCAGGATATCTATGACAACCTGAACGCTTCAGAACTTGCAACTCAGCGTGCAGGTGTCGGGTACTGGGAGCCGATTACCTCGGGCAATGGCTACAACAACATCAATGGCTTTTCCAATCGCGGGTTTGAGACCGTTGTGGCTGTTCCTGATTTTCTCTACTTCGATTTTCCACAAGAGGTAGATCCGGAAGAGCGCGGCTACTACTGGGCCACACGCTTCACTGATGCGCGCAAGGTATTCAGCTTCGCACCTGCCAATCTTCCACAAAACGCAGAGACATCCGTAAATCGGGAAGGCCGTGCATGGACAGCTACCGGCAGCGGCAGCAATCAGCGCCTGGCAGGTATGCAAGGTCAGTTGTGGGGCGAGACTGTCCGTACGGCAGAGCAAATGGAGTACATGCTCTACCCTCGCCTGATAGCACTGGCAGAGAGAGCCTGGCACAAGGCGTCGTGGGAACTTGACTATCAGGAGGGTCGAACATTCTCGGGCGATACGGCTCTTGTTGACAAAAATATGCTCAACGAAGACTACCTGAGCTTTGCTCAGGCTCTTGCACAGAAAGAGCTACCAAAACTTGATGCAGCCGGCATTCGATACCGGATTCCTGTACCGGGTGCCAGTGATCAAGGTGGGTTATTGGTGATGAATTCTCAAATTCCGGGATTACCGCTGGAATACAGCACGGATGGTGTCAACTTCAATACGTTTACAACAGGCTTGTCTGCCAGTGGTGTAGTAGCCATTCGTGCGCGTTCTGCTGATGGCAGGCGCGCCGGACGCGTCGACAGTTTTGTAGACTAGGGGATAAACAGGCGGCACAAGATAATCTGGACAAGCTTGAGACACTGTGTCCAGACGGGTGCGAAAAGTTTGACGAATTGATGAGCGCTTTTGCCGCCCAGTAGTCAGTAGTCAGCACCTTTCAGCTTTCCAACTCGAGCACGATGCCCAACGCGTTGAAAACGGGTGCCGCAGTTAACAATTAATAACAGACTGGACGTGACTAAGGCCACAACGTTGTGTGCTTTTAACCAGCAAGCCCACCAAAAATCCACCTCACTCACAAACCTGCCTGAACGCAGATTAAAGAACGGCTGATGTACCCGATACATGGTGTGATGGCTGCATAGCGACAACTCTCAAAGTTGGCGTTAATTCACCACATAAAAACAATAATAAAGTGAGTGAGTCCATGAGTATTGCCCTTGTCGATGCGGGCGCGCGTCTAGTACTAGTCCGCCTGTCGTACCTCGTGCTGATCAGCCTGGTAAGTTGTGCCAGAGCTGATCCGCCCGAGGCTTTTGTTGCAGATCCAGAACTCAAAGACGATTATATCGATAGCTTTCCCTCTTCCGGATCATCGCTGGGGTTTGACTACGAAATCATTCAAGGCCAAGCGATCCTCGAAGGTGACATTCTGCTTGGAATGGTAGATTTCGAGGGCCGACTGATCAATCGTCTACAAGCACGCGGTGTGGGCAAAAGCGATGCGTTTAACCGCTGGCCAGACGGTATTGTCCCGTATATAAGCCCGGTTAATAGCTCGGCCATACAGCAAGAGAGTGTTGAAAAAGCCATCGAACACTGGATGGAAAACACGACACTCACCTTCGTCGAAGTCACGGACGAGAACAGGAACGAGTATTCCGAATTTATTCAGTTCATCGACTCGCGTAGCTGCGCATCGTATGTGGGAATGATCGGGGGTCCGCAAAGCATCTTTATCTCTGATGCCTGCTCTGTCGGAAGCGTTATTCACGAGATCGGTCATGCCGTTGGACTTTTTCACGAGCATACTCGTCCCGATCGAGACAACTTTGTTCAGATAGACTGGAACGAAATCGTAGATGGCAAGGACATTAACTTTAATCGCCAGACTGCCAATGTCGCCAACTATAGCGAGTACGACTACGGTTCAATCATGCACTACGGGGACAAGTTTTTCAGCAGGACCGGCAGACCCACCATTATAGTTCCAGAGGGAATTTCTGTTGGTCAGCGGGAAGGGTTGAGCCCTCTGGATATCCAGTCAGTCAATGCGATGTATGAAACCGATTTGTCGCTTGGCACACCTGATACCGTTGAGACAGCAGCAGGACTGGAAATCAATTTGACCACCTACAATATCGGCTCCCTGGGCGCTCATCAGATTCAGCTGCTCCTTCAACTTGGCGATGATTCTGAGTGGAAAGGGGTCTCACGCGATAGCGGATGGGATTGCCTGAACTACGGCTCTGAACTCAAATGTACACGCGACACACTGCGAGAGCAGAGCGAATCACGATTCACCGTACTAGCTGATCGTAATTCAGCCAGTATCGACGATTTACGTATCCGCTTATTATCCAGAACACAAGATTCCAACCCGGAAAATAATGCCTTCAACGATGCCGAGAATGCATGGGAGTCCATCGATATCGATCTAACCTCAGCAGAAGATGAGGGCTCCTCAAGTGAGTCAATCGATTCTATCAACGAATCAGAAACCCTGAGCAGCCCGCCTCCATTATCTGCAGCAAACGAGTCACAGGCACGAGATGATGATGCTGTAGCTCAGGCCGCCGCAGGGCAACTGGGCAGTGGGATACTGGTGTTACTGGCAAGTATTCTGGGCCTGCGTCGCCGGGTTTCACGACGACGCATCTAGAGAATCACGAAAGTCATTCCAGCCGCCATCAACGGACGATGGCGCATCCAGCCACTGTTGCAGCACATCCCCGGTGGCAGGATCACGATTCGGGATCGGTAGCATCATGATGCGTTTGACCGCGGCACGATAGTCCTCTTCACTCAGAAAGGCTTCCTGAATATTGTCCCAATCATGACCATCGGGATAGCCGCCAACCACCATGACATTATCAGAGTGACCCACCATTTCGTGACTGACGCCTGCAGGCATTACAAGAATGTCGCCAGCCTCAAGCCTCACACGCTCGCCGCCTTCACCGAACAGCGCCAGGTCCATCCATCCAACAGCGCAGCCCAGAGTTTCATGGGTTGTGGAATGAAAATGTGCGTACTCGTAAATGCCGGTGTAAAACCAGTTATTTAACCAACCGTTTTTGATGAAGCGTGCCTTTACAGCATCTCTACCACCACCAGCCACCGCATTGCGGTGAATCAAAACAGGGAAACGACTATTAGGAAGTCGGTGCTTTGGACCACACTGATAGGATTCTGTCACTGCGAGTTCAACCTCTATTGATGTGTTATCGAGACAATGTCCAGTGGTTGTCTACCAAACACCTCGCACAGTTTCTGCAAGCGCTGTTAGCCAGGACGAGGCGTGGCTTGGGTATTGAGATAGACAGCATGCAGCGATCGGGTAGCACAGATAAAAAGCCTGTTGCGTTTTATGCCACCAAATTCCACGTTGGCCACTGTCTCATCGGTGAGGATCTTGCCAATCAATTCTCCCTGCGGGGTATAGCAATGCACACCGTCGCCTGCCGAGGTCCAGATGTTGCCATCAATATCCACACGAAAACCATCGAACAATCCGTTGGTGCTCGTGGCGAACATTCGATCACCGCTTAGCGTATTGTCAGCAACTACATTAAACATGCGGATGTGTTGAGGACCGCCTTCCACATGTGTAGCCCCCGTGTCAGCGATGTACAGCAGCGACTCATCCGGTGAAAACGCCAGGCCGTTGGGTTTTACGAAATCGGTAGCAACTGCCACGACATCGAGAGTGTCCGGATCAATTCGATACACATGGGACGCATCGATTTCACTGTTTGCCTTATCACCTTCGTAGTGACCGTCTATGCCATACGTGGGGTCAGTAAACCAGATGGAACCATCAGATTTGACCACAACATCATTAGGGGAATTAAGACGCTTGCCCTGATAGTGTGACGCTAATGTGGTTACGCTGCCATCAACCTCGACACGACTCACTTGTCGGCCCTGATGTTCGCAGGATACCAGCCGCCCTTCCCTGTCCAGTGTATGCCCATTGTGAAAGCGGCATGGACTCTGGAAAACAGAGACTGACTCATCCGTTTCGTCATAACGCAGCACACGATCATTGGGAATGTCCGACCAGAGCAAATACTTGCCCGCCGGAAAGTACACTGGACCCTCTGCCCAGCGTGTGCCGGTATAGAGCGTTTCCATGTGTACATTAGGCAACACATAGCGCTTGAAACGTGGATCGATGATCTGAAAATTATCACTGAGCACTTGTTTAACCCTCCTATTGTGTGACCTTATGGCCTCGTCCATAGACCAGAAGCATCAGAATGATAACGCTGCCATAGATGATCTGCCGGCCAGACTCAGGCATTTGCATGATGGACAGAACCGAGTTGAGCAATACAATGAGAATCACGCCGAGCAATGTACCAACATAGCGACCACGGCCGCCCAGAATATGGGTACCACCGATGACAACAGCGGCGATAGCGGGCAATAAATACGTATCGCCCATGCCTTGATAGGCTTTGGTTGAGTATCCTGCCAACAAAGTTCCAGCCAGTCCGGACAACATGCCACACAAGCCGAAGGCAATAACGATGACCTTGCGTGAAGGCACACCCGAAAGATAGGCCGCGGCTTCTCGATTACCCACGGCGTAGATATAGCGTCCGAAAAACGAACGAGTCAGCAGCAATACAATAGCTACCGACACTAGCGCCCAGACGATCAAGGCAACCGGAATACCCGCAATCTTGTTGACTGCCAGATACTGCATGAGCGGTGTAGCGGCCGTTTGCGGGGCAAACCCACCCGTGTGCGCCACCATCAATCCTCGTAATACAGCATTGACCCCAAGTGTGAAAATCATACTGGGAATACGTAAAAACGCCACCCCAAACCCGTTGACAAGCCCCACCAAAAGCCCTACGGCAAGGCCCACTGGTATGGCCATTGGCCCACCAATGGTTGTGGCCATCATGGCGGCAGCGGCAATGGTCCATGGCACAGACAAATCAATGTGACCCAGTAGAATCACCAGCATCATGCCTGCAGCAACAACGCCTAGAAATGCCCCCACTTGCAATTGTTGCAATAAATAAGTAGGTGATAACAACGTAGCCGTGCCTTGCGTTTGTAAGGTGTAGGCCGTACCTACCGCTAGAATCAGGACAACAAACCCTGCTGCAAACACAATGGGTTTATCGTCATCTGACAATGTGAACCTGCCTTGTTTGCTTGTGGTCATGCGCAATACGAGCCGGGTTGTAATAAAAAGATAGCCACTATGGACATAGGCAAACACATATCAGCGAAAAAGCTCCAGAGTGTTCTTGACGCGAATAACAGCGATAGCACCCAGACTAACCGCAGCGAGCAGCACCACACCTTCGAACAATGGTTGAAGCAGAGGATCAATCTCGAAGATTCTGAAATTGAACGAAATAGTTCGAAGCACCAGAGCACCGAAAATAGAACCTATGGCAGACCCTACACCGCCCAGCAGCGACGTACCGCCAATCACGACCGCTGCAATTGAGTTCAGGGTGTAAGCACCTGCCTGTGGTATGTCAGCATTACCGGATGATGTTTGCAGCGTAAGGTACAAACCACCCAGGCCCGCGAAGAAACCGCCCAGAGTAAATGCTGCAATCTTTGCCCGGTTAATAGATAGACCTGACATGTAGGCTGCTCCTTCAGCCGAGCCCACGGCATAGACGGAGCGCCCTGTCACAGAACGCGCAAAGGGCAGCCAGACCAGCACAGCCGCAAGCACGAGCAGAATCAGAGGCACTGGAACCCAGGCAATGGGGGTGAACCAGCTGGCCTCACCGCCGTCAGCAAATCCAAAGGTCGCTGCGATCTCATAGAGATCGTTGGTCATGACCCAGGCCAGATCGCCATCCACATCGCCACCCGGTGTGGGCCTTAAAATCAACGCTATTCCCATAAAGATTGCGCCGGTAGCCAGTGTTGCAATGATTGGCTGAATTCGACCATAGACAACAACACATCCATTCACAAAGCCACAGGCAGTACCTGCCAGCAGACAGATGATCATGCCGAATGTAATCTGCCAGGCACTACCGTTCAAAAGATGGCTGGCAAGACAGTTCACCAGCGTCATGATGGCGCCGACCGACAAATCAAGCCCTCCCATCAACACCGGAATGGTCTGTGCCATCGCTACCATGGCCAGAGCAAACACTTCATTGGAGTTCTGAATATAGACGGCTGTTGAGAAGCCGCGCGGATGATTCAGGTTGTAGAAAACGTAGAACGCGAAGAACACAACAATGACGGTGATAAACGCGGCATTCTTGAACAGGGCAATTTTTACATTCGTCATGAACCCATGCTGCGATCTGGCGCTACTCATGCTGCTGTCTCATTCAGGTTCAGTGAGCTTGCAATAATATTGTGTTCATTGATATCGTCACCTGCCAGCTCGCGGATGATCTCACCGTCATACATCACAGCGACACGATCGCAACATCCTATAAGCTCTTCATAGTCGGTGGAATAGATAAGCACTGATACACCATCTTCGGCCAGCTGCCGCAGCAATCGGTAGATTTCCTGCTTGGTGCCAACATCAATGCCTCGCGTCGGATCATTAAGCAAGACGATCTTCGGATCAGTGATCAGCCACTTGGCGATAACTACTTTCTGTTGATTGCCACCAGACAAGGTCGATACCGCATCCTTGGTCGACCCGATCTTGATCTGCATGCGCGATATGCCTTCCGACACAGCCTTGTCAAACGCCTGCTGGTCAAGAAATGGGCCTTGAGACAATTGTTTCAAGGAAGCCAGTCCGAGATTGTCCGCAATGGACATGGGCAACAATAGCCCTTCGGTTTTACGATCTTCCGGAATAAGAGCCATGTCAATTCCGGCCTCCTTGGCGTGCAAGGGAGACTTGATGGATACCAGCTGCTCGTTGACATACACATCTCCATGCAGCTTTCGCAACACGCCGAACAGACCCAGCAGAAGCTCTTTTTGCCCTTGCCCATCAAGCCCGCCGAGACCGACGATTTCGCCGGTGTTGACAGTCAGGGAAACATCATTAAGGCTGTTTTCCCATTTCAGGTTATCCACCCTCAACGCCTGTGTGTTGCGCACGAAGGTGCGTTTGGGTGGAAAGTGCGCAGATATCTCACGGCCGATCATCATTTGCACAATGTCGTTTGCATTGTGCGCACCTTGCGCGAAGGTGTCTATATGTCGCCCGTTGCGAAAAACAGAGCACATGTCTGCCACCGCTTCGATTTCATGCATGCGATGCGATATTGTCAGAATGGACAAGCCCTCATCACGCAGCTTGCGCAACAGTGATAACACGTGGTCAACATCAGCGGCAGTGAGTGCCGATGTGGCTTCGTCAAGAATCAGTACACTGGGATCACGGGACAATGCCTTGGCAATCTCAACCATCTGTCGACGTGACAACGGCAAGTCGCGAACGCGCGAGCGAGGGTTGACGTCTTCACAATGTATTCTTGCAAGCAGGCTCTCAGCTCGCCGAATCTGCTCACGACGATCGATCAATCCGAATCGGCGAGGCGGATTGCTGATGCAGATATTGTCCGCTACGCTCAAGTCAGGTATCAGGGATAACTCCTGAAAAATACACACAATGCCAGCAGCATTTGCCTCGGCCGGTCCACGAAAGCTATTCAGGTGTCCGTCCAGACGCAGTGTCCCCTCATCGGGCGCAACCACACCTGACATGATCTTGATCAGCGTTGATTTGCCAGCACCATTCTCGCCAAGAATGGCATGTATGGAGCCTAGCCTGCAGGCAAAATCGACGAAATCCAATGCAGTGACACCGCCATAGCGCTTGGTAATTCCCTGCAGCTGAAGGTGCGCTGGTTCATCGTCAGGCTGTTTTGAGGTGTTCATTGTGCTCGATAAGTCTTGAAGTGCAGCGACGGTTGAATGATTCAACCGCCCTGCCATACATCTAAAACAACACTACGTCACCTGCCGTGTTGCCCTTCGATACGTCGCGAATAGATACCGTCGTCTATTCGGCGTCTTTAGCCATGATTTCCCGTGCGGAGATGTTGACACCACAAGGCGGAAATTCGTTAACGGTGAAAAAGTTGTCCGTCAGATCAGGCCAGTAGTTTTTACCAGCTTCCATCTCATCGTAATTGGCGAATGGGATAGGCACGGAAATAAGCTGAGGCATAACGTTGCCATCCAGTGCTGCCAAAGCGGCTTTGAGCGCAATGGCAACCAGACCGGGTGACTGGCCGATAGACTGACCTTTGAGTCCATCAGCTCCATACTCAGCCAGTAGCTTTCGAAAACCGTTCTCTGATTCGCCTGCGATGGGTACCAGCGGGTGGTTTGCATCCAGCATCGCTCGTACAGTACCGGTTGTACCCCCCTGCACCACCACGCCTACAAACTCACTGTGAACAGCGATGGCATCGGCCGTCACTTTCTGAGCTGTACCATCATCCCAGTTGCCAACAACTTCAACGATATCCCAATTGCCTGCACCTTCAATCTCATCGCGGAACGCGAGGTGCCTGTCTCTATCTACCGAATTACCCTGCAAACCCCGAACCTCGAGAATCTTTCCGTCTTTCTTGTCGCCTAATTGCTCAATGAGCCAGCGAGCATACATGCGTCCCATCTCTTCCTGATCTGAATTCACCTGCATGACTTTGTCAGTATCCAGCACGTTATCAAACGGCACGAGAATGACATCGTTACGATCGGCCAGGCGAATGACCCGATCAAAGCCTTCAGGCGATACGGCGATGGTGATGATGGCATCAAAACCCTGGTTGATAAAATCCTCAATCGCACCTAGTTGTGCCGCCACGTCAGTGCCTGTTGATACCGCCTTGAATTCCTCTATCTGAGAAGCAATTTCTGGCTGCTCAACAAAGGCTTTTGCAGTTTGAATCATCTGAATGCGCCAGGTATTGCCAACAAATCCATTCACGACGGCGATCTTGTGCGGCCCATCCCGCTTGTCCCACTGGAAATAGCCAATGTCATCATTCCACGGTGCAAAGCACTCAGGATCGTGACCAGGACCTTCTACGCTTGCAGGCGCTGCGATAACCGAACTGCTCATCGTCAGTGCTACGCTAGCTGCTAGCGCAACACCCCAACAATGGTTTTTCATCTCTATCTCCCCACGGTATGTTTTGAACGTTCTTTCATTCTTGGCATATTTGAACGTCCACTCGACTGTGACTGTTTGGCAACAGTCCTTGTACAACCCTAAATGTTCGAAGCTACAAATGCAACAATCTGCAACGTTTAAGTTTGCCAGAATCACTCAACACAAAAATCCTCAAACACGATTAAGTCTGTCGATGGCTAGTGATTGCATCATCTGAGCTGCTGGCACACGCTTTCGACATCTACCCATAAAAACGTTGCCAGATATCCGAAAAAATGCAGCCAGATAAAACCACCGATAATCCGTTATCCATCGTGATGATGGGAGCCACTGGCGCTGTTGGAGACGAAGTTGTCAACACGCTACTCAACCTGCCCTAACTTTCAACCTGCCCTAACTTTCAACTTGCCACAACTTCAAAAACTGACCCTGTTGGGCCGCCGTCCCATAGCCGATCTATCTGACAGCCAAGTACAGCAGCCAAACATTGATATTTTCGCGCCCTCTACTCACAGCGCATCAACCGTGAATCACAGTTGTGTAATCGGCACATGCAGCCTAACCGAGCACGACACATCCGATAGAATGGGCGTATGGAAACAATAAACCCACTGTGTATTATGGTCTCTGCTGGAGAGGCTTCCGGGGACTCACATGCAGCACATGCGCTCAGCGCGTTAGCTGAATCCGGCGTGGAATTTTCCAGCTTCGGTATGGGCGCTGGCGCCTTGGAAGCCTCTGGCGCCGACATTGTCGTTGACTGCCGCGATCTGGCCGTCATTGGTATCGTTGATGTCTTGCTAAACTATCCCAAGTTCATGAAACGATTGAAACTCCTTCGGCAGAGCATGGTGGAGCGCGCACCTGATCTGCTGTTGATCGTGGACTACCCGGACTTCAATCTGAAACTCGCCGAAACTGCCAAGGCGCATGGCATTCCGGTGCTGTTCTATATCAGCCCGAAAGTGTGGGCCTGGAGAGCCGGGCGCGTTAAACGAATTGGCTCTCTGGTCTCGCACATGGCTGTGCTGTTCCCATTTGAAGTCGAGATTTACGAACAGGCGAATGTACCGGTCACCTACGTCGGAAATCCTGTGGTCTATGACGCGGTAAGTCCATACACGCGGGATGAGGCTTGTGCACATTTGGGGCTTGATTCGAAACGTCAGGTCGTCGCTTTGCTGCCCGGAAGCAGAAAGAGTGAAATACAGCGGCATCTGCCCACCATGCTGGACACCCTGCGTCTGATTGAAAAAGCCTTGCCTGATGCGCAATTTATTCTGCCCGTTGCACCCACACTGGAAATGCGCTTTATTCAGCAGATAATGGATGAGGACATACCTGAATGTTTGCTGATAAGCGAAGAGGATGCCCGAACTGTCATGCGTGCAGCTGATGTCGGACTGGTGGCCTCGGGCACAGCAACACTTGAAACGGCCTTGATCGGCACACCCATGATCGTCATGTACATCGTTAATGCCATCAACTACAGCATCATGAAACGGCTTATTCGTATCCCTGATATTTCACTGGTTAACATTGTTGCGCAAAAGCGTATCGTGCCCGAGTACCTCCAGCATGAAGCGCAACCAGAGATTATGGCCGGTGATCTTGTTTCACTGCTAAGCGATGCCGGACGCAGAGACCACATGAAAATTGAGCTTGCCTTGGTCAAACAAAAAATGGGAGACAGCAAGGCATCGAACCGTGTGGCAGAACTGATCCTGCGTTTAGCGAATAATCCTCCAGGCCAAGAACTTGCACTGTGCTGATGCGCTCTATCGCGCTTGCTGTGACGTCCTGCTATCGCATCATCCACGTTAACACGACAGCATATCACCACAAGCCTGTACAGCCAAAAAAAGCCCCCGGGGCGTACCTCAGACTACTGGTAGCTAAGCCTATCGAATGACACCACGCTCGCTGTTCTGCACGAACTCCACCAGTCGCGCCACTTCTGGAAACTGTTCTGCCTCACGAGTCAACGCGGCAAATGCTTTTTCACGTTCTCCATGGGAACGGATGAGCACTTTGTAAGCATGATGCAGAGCCTTGATAGCCTCCTCACTGAATTGCCGCCGGCGTAATCCGTTCTTGTTGATGCCTTTGGCTTCTGCGTAATTTCCAACTGCCATGGTAAAAGGCGAAACATCGCGATTTGCCACCGAATTCAGTCCTACAAAAGCATGCTCCCCCACTTCGCAGAATTGGTGGACACAAGCAAAGCCTGCAAGAATGGCGTAATTGCCAACGATGACATGCCCTGCCAATGACGCACCATTGGCCATGACAATGTTGTTGCCAAGCTGGCAATCATGAGCCACGTGGGTATAGGCCATGAAAAGATTGTTATGACCAATCCGGGTGATTCCACCACCGCCTTCGGTACCACGGTTTATGGTGGTGAACTCTCTGATGGTATTACCGTCACCGATCTCAAGCGTCGTCAACTCTCCCGCATACTTCAGATCCTGCGGATCGTCACCGACCGAGGCGAATTGAAAAATCCGGTTGTCGGTACCGATTTTTGTCGGGCCCTTGACAACAACATGTGGCCCGATGGTGGTTCCAGCTCCAATGGAAACATCTGCACCAATAATGCTGTAAGCCCCTACCTCACAATCACTGGCGATGCTGGCGGAGGGGTCGACTATCGCGGTGGGATGTATCACTCTTCTATCTCATTGCGTGCGATTAGCACCTCGCTGGAACAAACAAGAACGCCGTCGACTTTGGCAACAGCATCGAAGCGCCAGATACCGCGTTTCTCTTTCTGCACCGTGACATCGAATATCAGTTGATCGCCTGGCACAACCTGCTTTTTAAAACGGGCCTTGTCAATACCAACCAACAGATAAAGGGTTTTTTCACTCGGATAACCACCCATACTCTTGAATGCCAGCAACGCCGCTGCCTGAGCCATCGCCTCAAGAATAAGAACACCGGGAAAGATGGGAGCCTGCGGAAAATGACCGGTGAAAATAGGTTCGTTGAACGTTACGTTCTTGATGGCTGTCAGCGTTTTGTTCGGCTCAAACGCAGTCACTCTGTCAACCATCAGAAACGGATACCGATGCGGCAGGTACTTGAGTATCTCTCTTATATCATCCACGGTATCGATTTTCCCAGCCTCGTTTTTCGTTATTGTTGAACAACAATCCTGTCGTTTGATCTCTGGCCTTTACGTCAAGGTGCCTTGCTTTTTTCTGGTTTTTCATTACTCATACTATCTTCAACACCAGACTGACGTTCTATCCGTCTGACGCGCCGGAACAGCTCCTCGAGCTTCCCCAGATTAACAAAACTACGCCGCCATACCTTCTCCGGCTGCAATGGCATGCCCGAGCCATACCGGCCTCGTTGACTGATTGAACGTGTTACCAGCGAGGCGGCGTTGATAACAACCTGATCAGCAATTCGCAAGTGCCCGACAATATTACAAGCTCCGCCAATCTGGCAGTGACTTCCGATACGCGTGCTACCAGCAATGCCAACGCACCCAGCGATTGCTGTGTTACGTCCGATAAAGACGTTATGCGCTATTTGAATCTGGTTGTCTAGTATCACGCCGTCTTCGATGACTGTGGGCTCAATAGCCCCACAATCAATGGTTGTGTTAGCGCCAATATGCACACCTTTGCCGATCTGCACACCACCCACCTGTTGTATTTGTCGCCACCCATCACCCGACCATGCGTAACCAAAACCTTCTGACCCGATAACAGCTCCGGACTGGATGCGACACGCATCGCCGAAGGATACGTGATCATGCACCGTAACCCGAGCAAACAGTTTACTGGCTGCGCCGATTGTTACGCCTCTTCCAATAAAGCTGTGCGCACCGATGACCACGTCGTCCTGTATTACGCTGTCCTGCCCTATCACGGTGTAAGGACCGATACTTGCTGTGGGCGACACTTTGGCATCAGCATGAATCTGAGCGGTGGCATTAACTCCAGGGCTAAGCGCAACGGGCGGATAAAGCAGCCATGATGCCTTGGCATAACTTGAATAAGGATCATCGCTTACCAGCGCGTTCCCGGGTGCGTCGCACAACATGTCTGCGGGCAGGATGACGGCTCCTGCCCGGCTTGCCTTTAACGCCGAGGTGTATTTGCGACCAACGACAAAGGCAAGCTCCTCCGGTCCGGCAGACTCTATGCTGGCAAGCGCTGATACGCTATGGTGTCTGTCACCGTGTACGGCCAGTCCAAGCTCGACGCCCAATTGCTCCAGTATCATTGCCGAGCCTGTTTAAGAAAGGTCTACAGTAACAATAGTCGAAAAAGTCAGTTTGAGGATTGCAGGCGTGTGAATTCCCGGCCCAGAGAATCCAGAATGCGCTCCGTCACATCGATGCGCTTGTTGGCGTAGAGCACACCATCGCTGACAATCAGATCGTAGTTGTGCTTTTCTCCAAACTGAGCGATAGCCTCAAGCACCAGAATGCGGACTTTCTTGAATTCATTGTTCTTCTGGATGTTGAGTTCTTCGCGAAAATCCTGCTCAGAACGTTTTATGCGACGTTCCAGAGAGCGTGATTCACGATCCAGCTGAGCGTACTCAGATTCGCCAAGTTCCAGCGTCACATCGCTGAGTTTGGCCGATAGCTCCGCAAGCTCGGCGCGCTGCACCTCCAGCTCCTCCTGACGCGGCGCAAATTCGGCCTGAAGTCGTTGCTCAGCTTCAAGCGCTTGTGGCGCTCTATCGATGAGGTAGGGAATATCCACAAAACCGATACGTGAGAGTGCCGGCGCCCTGTCGTCGGCTACAGCCGACGTGCCATGCAGCAGACACGCTGCCAACAGCACGATCAGGGAAAGGGCACGCAGTGCCTTGCACGGCGCCACACTGACGCCAGGCGGTGTCGATCTATGGTGTCTTGAGCATGGATGCATGGCTAGAAAATGGATCCGATGGTGAACTGGAAGTTTTGTATTCTGTCAGCCTCACGTTCGTTGTACGGGTTAGCGTAACTGAATGTCAATGGCCCTACAGGCGACAGCCAGACAAACGCAATGCCGTAGGATCCTCGGAATTCTTCCAGCTCGAAGGCATCATTGTCTTCGAATACGTTTCCGAAATCGGTAAACAGGCTGAATCGAGTGGCACCGGGTTCCTCGACAAAAGGCGGTGGAAATATCACCTCAGCCGTACCCAATGTCCGGAAATCACCACCGGCGGCGTTGTTTCGTGAGTCTCTGGGCCCCAGACTTCCCGTACGGTAGCCGCGCAGCGTCCTTACGCCACCCGCGAAGTAGCGGTCAAAAAACGGTAATGTTTCGAAATCGCCATAACCGAAACCGTTGTCTATACGGGCAGATGCGGCAAAGGTGTATCGCGGCGTAAGAGCGTGGTAAGCCTCAAAGTTGTAACCCAGTTTGTAGTAGGTGTAATCACTGTTTGGTGTCGCTACTTCGATGGAAAACCGATTAGAGGTGCCATCGGTTGCAAACACCGTGCGGTTTCTTGTGTCGTACACCAATCCCAGATCGATGTTGAATACATCAAAGGTGTCACCTTCTTCTTCCACAAAACGGTTGATGCTCACCGGCGTCTCGTTCGTGGTGCCGATTTGAGTGCGCTCATAGCCTACACCCACTCTGAAGGTGGAAAATTCACTGAGCGGTACGCCAAAGCGCACGCTGGCTCCGCGCGTACTGGCCAGAAAACGCGATGTCGAGTTCTGATTACTGGTATCCGTTTCGCGAATGAATGCACCCACGGTGCGGCTTATACCATCGTCGGTGAAATACGGGTCACGGAAAGATAGCGACAGCTGCCGCGTGGTTTGCGATCGATCAAACGAGAATTGCAGACTCTCACCCGTCCCAAACAGATTATCTTGCTGGAACGCAAGGTTGATCGTTGAGCCCCCGTCACTGCCATAACCAAGACCTGCACTGAATGAGCCCGACTGACCTTCCACAACCGTGACTTCCAGATCCACTTGATCGTCTGTGCCCGGCACTCGTGGCGTACGGATACTGACGCTTTGCATGAAGGCCAGACGTTGTAACCTTATTCGCGAGCGATTGACCAAAGCCGGCGAGAAACGACTGCCTTCAAGCTGGCGCATTTCCCGACGAAGAACCTCATCCCGCGTCTTGTATTGTCCTGTGAACACGATGCGTCTGACGTAGACACGCTTGCCAGGGTTGAAAACAAATCGCAACGCCACGTCGCGGTTTTCATCGTTGATATCGGGCAGCACATCAACTTCAGCAAATGCATAACCATCCTGTCCAAGACGATCGCTTATGGCATTGCTGCTGCGCACAATATCCTTGCGCGCAAACGTATCGCCGGTCTTGACACTAATCAGTGAGAGCAACTCCTCTTTGCTCACATCAACCTCGCCATCCAGCTGGATGTCTCCAAGGGTATAGCGTTCACCCTCCCGTATATTAATGACGATGAAAATGTCACGCTTGTCCGGTGAGATGGATACCTGAGTGGAATCAACCTCAAAGCGGATATAGCCTCTGTCCTGATAATAGGAACGCAAGGTCTCGATGTCAGCGGCCAGCTTTACCTGCGAGTATTCGTCAGCGGTACTGAACGGGTTGATCGTCTTTTCGCTGGATTGCAGAAGAGACTGGAGCGTATCGTCACTGAATGCCGTGTTACCGACAATATTGATATGTTCTATACGTGCAACCGCACCTTCATCGATAACAATTTCAAGCGCCACACGATTTCGTTCCAGTGGCATCACCGAAATTTCGATCTCGCTACCGTAATTACCCGAGCTGAAATAAACACGTCGCAGCTCACGCTCCACCGTTTCCAGAATGGAACGGTTATAGACACGGCCCAAGGCAATATCTGCCTGACGCAAGGACCTTTCCAATGCATCCGACTCGATCTTGCGGTTGCCTTCGATGGAGATGCTGCCGATGGCCGGACGCTCGACAACGGTGATCAGCAGTGTGTTGGCGCCACGCCGCTTGACCACCACATCATCAAACAAGCCCGTCTCATACAGCGAGCGCAAGACACGTGCACTGTCCTCAGCAGCTCTGAACTGGTCACGGTTGCGAATGGGCAGATAGTTAAGGATGGTGCCCAGGTCAATACGCTCATTGCCTTCAACGACAATATCGGAAACAACAAAATCGTTATCCGACTGAGTATTGTTTGCCGAGAAAGAAGACGACAGTGCCTGCGCATGAACAATATGCCCGGCAAGCAAAAGCACGATACACAAACCGACTGCAAGCCACCCGGTTCCGGGCCGCATGGCAATACCCGACGCGTAGATCATTGAGCCAGCCGCCAGATATCGTTATAGAACGCCAGAAACATCAAGCTGCCAAGCAAAACGATACCCAGTTGTTGCCCCCATATCTGTACTCGTTCTGACACCGGGCGTCCTCGCAGCGCTTCGGCTGCAAAATAAACCAGATGGCCGCCATCGAGCATTGGAATAGGCAAAAGGTTAAGAACGGCCAGCGAGATGCTGATGAGCGCCAGAAAGTTGATGTAATGATCAATACCGATGCTGGCAGATTGCCCCGCGAACTGGGCAATGCTGATGGGACCACTGATGTTATCCAGCGATGCCTGCCCGACCACCAGTTTGCCCAGCATGCGAATGGTGAGAATGGACATGTCCCAGGTACGCACCAGCGCCTCGCCAAACGCCTGAATGGGCGGATACTTGACGGTGACCTGGGCTTTGGATGACAACGTCTGGCTCTGCGTTTCCATGACGCCGATGCGACCGACCGTCTGTTCACCCACGTCGAAGGGCTCAGGCGTGAGTGTCAGTTCGATCGTGCCACCGTCTCGCTCGACAACCAGTGGCAAGGCAATCCCTGCGCTGGGTTGCACGATTTCAACCAACTCACGCCACGTACGCAACGCCTCGCCATCAACCTCCAGGATTTTATCGCCAACCCGCAAACCTGCCTGATCGGCAGCCCCGCCGGCAACCAGATCGCCCACAATGGGTTCCACTTCAGGCCACCAGGTGCGAAATCCCAGATTGGCAACAGCGTCACCATCCGACTTGAGCATTTGAGCCTGCGTAACCGGCAGCTGCCGCACCACAAACTGGCCATCAGCCTGCTCTACATCGATCTGTAAGGGCTCGGTAGAATCAAGTGAGGCCTCAAGCAACGCGATGCGTGCATCCGTCCATGTTGGCGTTTGCTGATCATTGACGGCAATAATCTGGTCTTCAAATGCAAAGCCTGCCCGCTCGGCGGCCGAACCCGCGACCGGTGCGCCGATCAGCGGCGCTACACCACTGATGCCAATCATCATGACAATCCAGTAGGCAGCAATGGCCAGCAGAAAATTCGCCAGCGGACCGGCTATCACCACCGCACTGCGTGCCCAGAGGGGTTGCCGGTTAAAGGCTCGATGCGCCTCGTGCGAAGCCACATTGCCTTCGCGCTCGTCGAGCATCTTGACATAACCACCCAAGGGGATTGCGGCCAGCACAAACTCGGTGTTATCGACCCGGCCTTTACGTTGCAGCAGCGGCTTGCCAAAACCGATGGAAAAACGCAACACTTTGATGCCGACTTTGCGTGCAACCCAGAAGTGCCCGAACTCGTGAATCGAGATCAGAATGCCAAGCGCAACTAGAAAGGCAACGGCACTGAACGCTACGTTGCTGAACATATAAACATCATGTCATTGTCGAAGGGTTAAAGACCTGTGCTGTTAACACTAGGCATAGGACCCGACAAATTCACGGGCACTGTGACGAGCGTTAGTATCAGCCTCAATGATAGTGCTCAAATCGCTTGCAGGGGATATTTTTGAAGCATTCAATGTTCGCTCTACAACCTCACTGAGTTGTAAAAAAGCAACATCACCGTTGATAAAAGCCTCTACTGCAACCTCATTAGCCGCATTGAGTATGGCAGGTGCAGTGCCTCCTGCACGCTGTGCTTCGAAGGCCATTCGGAGCAATGGAAACCGCACGGTATCGGGTTCTTCAAAATGCAATCCTGCCACTTCCATGAAATCCAGAGGCGCAACGCCTGCAGCGATTCTGTGTGGCCATGCCAGCGCGTGAGCGATAGGTGTTCGCATGTCTGGCCGCCCCATCTGTGCAATCACTGACCCGTCGGCATAGCTCACCATTGAATGAATGATGCTCTCGGGATGAACCACAACCTGAATATCGTCAGGTCCCACTGCAAACAATTGACAGGCTTCAATAACCTCCAGTCCCTTGTTCATCAGCGTGGCAGAATCAATGGATATCTTGGGCCCCATCGACCAGTTAGGGTGCTTCAATGCCTGTTGCACACTTACAACACCAAGCTCTTCAAGCGTGCATTGTCGTAATGGTCCGCCCGACGCTGTCAGCAGAATTTTTACAATTCCTTCCGTTTTTACACCTTTATCTGTGGATGGAAGGCTCTGAAAGATCGCATTATGTTCACTGTCCACTGGCATGATCAGCGCATTGGAGTCTCTTGCAGCCTGTAGAAGCAGGTCACCGCTCATAACCAGTGACTCCTTATTGGCCAACAACAGACGCTTTCCGGTTTGCGCAGCTGCCAGCGTAGACATAAGTCCGGCAGAGCCGACGATGGCTGCCACAACAATATCGGTCTCAGGCGCGGAGGCAATGACGTCAAGCGCCTCGCTTCCCGACGCTACCGTGATCTTCAACCCAGCCTGTGCAC
>CAYGSW010000088.1:0-7316 GCA_964352535.1 uncultured Granulosicoccaceae bacterium
CTGCGCCACAGTGTTTGCCACCTGTCAGGTTATCGAATTCGGTTCTGCAGCAGCCGATAGAGGTTTGCTGAAAGAGTTCGAAGCCATCATCTCTGTTGTCATTGGCGGTGCGCTGCTGACGGGTGGCTATGGCTCAGTTGTCGGCGCGGCACTGGGCGCGCTCATCTTTGGTGTTGTGCAGCAGGGTCTATTCTTTGCGAACGTGGAAAGCTCTCTGTTCAGAGTATTTCTGGGCACCATATTGTTATTGGCGGTCATACTCAATACCTACATCCGTCGCATGATCACAGGGGAGCGATAACCATGAGCTCACCACTGATTGAAATGGTAGATATCGAAAAGCACTTCGGTTCTGTTATTGCACTAGCTGGTGTTTCGTTATCAGTGCAGGAAGGTGAGTGTCATTGTCTGCTTGGTGACAACGGTGCTGGCAAGTCCACGTTCATCAAGACGCTGTCAGGTGTTCATCAACCCACTAGTGGTGAGATGCGCATGGATGGCAAGACGGTCCACTTCCCGAATGCCAGAGCCGCTATTGATGCAGGTATCGCCACGGTGTATCAGGATCTGGCCATGATTCCTCTCATGTCGGTAGCGCGCAATTTCTGGATGGGCCGTGAACCACAAAAGAGCTTTGGCCCCTTCAAGCTGTGGGATGCTGAAAAAGCCAACACCATCACCATGGAAGAGATGGCCCGCATGGGGATCAATCTGCGCGAAGCAGGGCAGGCCGTGGGCACCTTGTCCGGCGGTGAGCGACAGACAGTGGCCATTGCCCGTGCCGTCTACTTTGGCGCTCGTGTTCTTATCCTGGACGAACCTACATCGGCATTGGGTGTACGCCAAACCGCCAACGTTCTATCCACCATAGATCGCGTCCGTAAGAAAGGCATCGGTGTGGTCTTTATTACCCACAACGTCCGTCATGCCATGGCCGTCGGTGATCGGTTCACAGTGCTCAATCGCGGTACAACCCTGGGCACCGCTGAACGCGGAGAGGTCGGCGTTGAAGAGCTGCAGGATCTTATGGCCGGCGGTAAGGAGATGGTTGAACTTGAACAGTCTTTGGGCGGTACGGTCTAGTGGTCCGTCCAGCTTATAAAGTCGCTGCATCCTACTTTATGAGCTGGGCGGACCACTAGCAGATGTTCGTGTTCTGACAGTTTGTCATGGCCGTTACGCTAAAAGAGGTTGCAGATGCCGCTGGTGTTTCTCGTTCAGCGGTGTCGCGCACCTTCACTGATGGTGCATCGGTATCGCCTGCCATGCGTCGCAAAGTGGAAAAGGCAGCGCTGGATCTTGGCTACACCCCCAATGCGCTAGCCTCCAGCCTGACCACTGGTCGCACCCGCCTTATCGGCCTGGTATCCAACAACTTCCACAATCCCATTTTCCTTGAAGTGTTTGATCTGTTCACGCGCGGCCTTCAAGAGCGTGGTCTTCGACCTTTGCTAGTTAATCTCACTGACGAGACCGATCCTGCAAGCACTCTGAAAATGCTTCGTCAGTACTCTGTAGATGGTGTAGTCGTCGCATCATCCACCCTGCCTCCCGCATTCTCAGAAGCATTTCGCGATGCACAAATGCCCGTGGTGCATTCATTCGGACGCCACACCAGCACACCCAGTGTGCATGTTGTTGGCATCGACAACGTGGAATGCGGCCGCATAGCCGCAAGAACACTCATCACACGCAATTACCGTAAATTAGCTTTCCTCGGCGGCCCGGAAACGGCCACCTCAACACAGGATCGTTTTCAAGGCTTCAAGGCAGAAATCGCACTGCATGCTGGCGTGCACCTGACGCATTCCTTCGCGTCGGCGTATTCGTTCAACGCCGGGCGTAATGAGATGTTGCGTTTGTTGAACGACCCACCAGCTGACGCCTATTTCTGCGGTGATGATGTGTTATCCATTGGTGCCTTGAGTGCTCTGGCAGATGCCAAGCTTCGTGTTCCTGACGATGTCGGCATCATCGGCCTGAACAACATGGAAATTGCGGCATGGGAAAATATTAATCTTACAACCATTGCGCAACCCATCCGTCAGATCATAAGCTCATCCATTGAGCTTATTGTTGCCATGCTTGATGATCCAGAACGCTTTCCCGAAGCGCGATTGTTCCCCAGTCACCTTGTAGAGCGAGGAACGTTGAAGCCAGTGCTAAGGTCTTAACCCTGGCTTTGCCTTAGTGTCGTTTCTGACATGCCACTAACGATACATCGGCGGGCGCGCATCCACCCAGGCCGCATCCCTCTTCCCCGATTCCGCCACCGCAGCTACCGCTGCCATCGACCGCACACCATCGGTAGCCCGGGGATATAAATCAGCCGCAGGATCAATGGCACGCTGTTCTGCTCGCGCCAGAATGGCTTCGCTCAGATCCTTGTAGATATTGGCAAACGCCAACGGCATGCCTTCGGCATGGCCAACCGTCACACGCGAGGTGCGATCGGCTTCAGGCGACAGATTGCCTTCTCCGCGCTCAATGGTTTGCAGGCGTCCATTCAAAGGCATGTAGTACAACTGGTTGGGCTGCTCCTGCGACCAGCGTAATCCACCTTTCTCGCCAAATACCTGTATGCCCAGACCGTGCTGTCTGCCGATGGCAATGGATGAGGTCCACAAACGACCCACAACACCACCTGTCATCCGAAAGTTGACCATGGCATCGTCTTCCAGCACACGAGAGGCGATACACGACACGTTATCCGAACTCAGTTTGGTTACTTCCTGCCCGGTGACAAAGCTTGCCATGTGCATGGCATGAATACCACAGTCGGCAAACTGTGCCGAAACACCTGCCTGCGCAGGATCATAACGCCAGCGTACCCGTGGATTATCTGCATCGGCCGCATCAGCATGATGGCCATGAGCGAACTCGGCCTTCACCAGTCGAATGGCACCCAGATCTCCACGTGCCACCATGGCTCGCATGTGCCTGACTAATGAATAACCCGTGTATCCATAGTTAACGGCACAAATACGTCCGGTTGATTCGCTCAAGCGAACAATCTCTTCGCCTTCATCAACCGTCATGGTCATCGGCTTTTCACACAACACATGAAAGCCGTTTTCCAGAAACGCCTTGGTGATTTCAAAATGCGTTGAGTTGGGTGTGGCCACTGTGACAAGATCAATACGATCATCACGGCCTTTCTCACCTTCAACCATCTCCTGCCAGCTACCGTAAGCGCGATCGGGCGCCAGGCCTAATCGTTGACCATAATCACGCCCTTCAGCTGCTCGGTGATCCAGAGCACCTGCTGTAAACTCAAACAATCCATCAAGTCCTGCACCCAGACGATGTGCCGGCCCGATCTGGCTGCCTTCACCGCCACCTACCATGCCCCATTTAAGCTTCATCATGCGAACCCTATTGATTGCAAATATTCGCGATTGATACGTGCATCCCCTTCCGGATCAGGGTCAAGCCTGGGATCGCAGTCCTGTTCAATGGTGCACCAACCTTCGTAGTGCGTGTTGACTAATATTTCTCGTACTGCAGGGAAGTCCACCTCACCTTTATCTAGATGACAAAAAATACCTTGCCCGCACGCATCATAGAAACCCGTGCGATTGGCAATGGCGGCGACTTTTACGTCCGCATCAGTATTCTTGAAATGCACGTAGGTAATACGCTCCATATGCCGTTGCATGAAGGCAACCGGATCAAAGCCTGCGTACGTGCAATGCCCCGTATCAATGCAGATTTTCAGCAAGTCAGCATCCACTTCTTCAAGCAAGCGCTCCACCTCTGGCTCAAAATCCATAAAGCCGCCTGCATGCGGATGTATCTCAGGTATCAGCCCGTAATCAAGCCCCAGCTTTGCCACTGTGCTGATGCGTTCCACATACGCTTTCCATTCTGCCGCATCCATCTGCACAGCTTCTGCAGCTCGACCTGCGGTTGGCGCACGTTGTGGAGCGATGGAATCGATCAACACAAAGTGTTTGGCACCATGAGCTTGTAACGCCTTGCACGTTCTCACTGCGCCATCCATTACATCATCCCATTGGGCCTTGTCATGAAAAGGTCTGAAAACCACGCCGCCAATCAGCTCTAATGAATGCTGTGCCAAAGCATCCCCAAGCTGGGCGGGATCTTCCGGCATGAACCCCACTGGCCCAAGTTCGATTCCTGAATATCCGGCGCGACTGCACTCTGCGAGTACGGTCTGCCAGGTTGGATTTCGTTCATCTTGCGCAAACTCGACACCCCACGAGCAGGGGGCGTTACCAATTCTGATGCTCATGACTGTTATTGCCTGAAAAGGGGAGAAGCGGGTTGTTTGCAACCGGTTGCATTTATTGTATTCTGTGATGCTTCAGAACGTCAACCGGTGCTGCAAAATGACTGACGATACCTTCCATCTCACTACGGCACAGGCCGTTGTTCGCTGGTTATCACAGCAATACATCGTTATTGACGGGCAAGAACAGCGCCTGTTTGGAGGCGGTTTTGGCATCTTCGGCCACGGTAATGTTCCGTGTCTGGGAGAGCCACTCTACAACGCGTTCAACGAGTTACCGCTCTACCGTGGTCAGAACGAGCAAAGTATGGGTTTCGCGGCTGCAGGCTATGCCAAATACCACCTGCGCCAACGCATGATGTTCTGTACTGCATCCGCAGGTCCCGGCACCTCCAATCTGCTCACCTCAGCCGCGCTGGCACACGCCAACCGCCTGCCCATGCTCATGTTATGCGGTGATGCCTATGTTACCCGCCTGCCAGATCCGGTGTTACAGCAGCTAGAGCATTATAACGACCCAACACTGGGTGTTAACGATGCGTTCAAGGCAGTCACCCGTTACTGGGACAGAATCACACATCCAGCGCAAATCCTGCAGAGCCTGCCGGCAGCTATTGCAACACTTATAGACCCCGCCGATTGCGGCCCAGCCTTTATTGGTCTGCCACAGGACATACAAGGCTGGAGCTATGACTACCCGGCCGTATTCTTTGAAAAACGCGTGCACCGAATTCGGCGCATCACCCCTGACGAAGCCGAAATTGCCGATGCTGTGGCTCTATTGCGCACAGCAGCTCGCCCCATGATCATAGCCGGCGGCGGTGTCCAGTATTCGCAGGCCACACAAGAGCTCATCGGCTTTGCCGAAGCTCATCAGATCCCTGTGGTTGAAACCATAGCCGGTCGCGCAAACCTTACAGACTCGCATCCTTTGAACATCGGCCCCATAGGTGTAACAGGCTCAGATTCAGCCAACGCGATCGCCGAACAAGCTGATGTCATTGTGGCCATAGGCACTCGCCTGCAAGACTTCACCACAGGCTCGTGGACTGCCTTCTCGCATGCCGCGCGGTTCATCTCCATTAATGCTGCGCGCCATGATGCAGGCAAGCATCGTTCACTGCCTGTTGTCGGTGATGCCAAACTTGCATTATTGCAATTCTCTGCGAGTATGACCGGCTATCAGACACCACCTGAGTGGACTGCACTTGCCATCGAAGAGCGCAAGAAGTGGAACAGCTACGTAGCCGTAAACGTCTCTTACGGCAACCGCCCAAACTCCTACGCCCAGGCCATTGGCGTGGTCAACGCACATTGCGATCCCGACGATCGTGTTGTTGCAGCCGCCGGTGGCTTGCCGGCTGAAGTCACCGCCAACTGGCGCACATTGAAACAAGGCACGGTAGACGTAGAGTTCGGCTACTCCTGCATGGGCTATGAAATTGCCGGAGGCTGGGGCGCCCGTATCGCACAAAGCGAAAAACAACCCGATCAGGACACCATTGTATTTACTGGTGATGGTTCTTACCTGATGCTCAACAGTGACCTGTACTCATCCGTATTAACCCGTAAAAAACTCATTGTGCTGGTATTGGACAACGGCGGTTTTGCTGTCATCAACAAGCTACAGAACAACACTGGCAACGAAAGCTTTAACAACCTGATCAAAGACACACCCACAGTGGAGAATCTGGTTGAAGTAGACTTCGAAGCGCATGCCAAGGCACTGGGTGCTACATCCGAAACCGTAGCCAATGCTGCAGAACTCGTCGATGCCTTCAAACGCGCAAAAGCATCTGACAACACCTATGTCATCGTCATGAAAGTAGACCCTTACGAGGGCTGGACCACTGAAGGTCATACCTGGTGGGAATGTGGCACTCCGTCAGTCAGTGATAGCGCGAAAATCCGTGACGCTCATGCAGACTGGGAATCAAGTCGACCCAGACAGCGTAAGGGAGTCTGAGCAACATGATGGCTCCTGACGCGCTATCAGGTAACGATTTTCTGGTCATCGGTCGCGCTGGCATGGACATGTATCCAGAGCCTGCAGGTTGCAAGACTGAGGACGCTGAGACTTTTCGTTCTGCGTTGGGTGGCTCATCTGCCAACATCTGCGTTGCTCTGACTCGGCAAGGCGGTAAGGCATCATTGGTTACCTGTGTATCAGACGATGCCGTAGGGCTTTATTGCCTGAACCAGTTACGACACTACGGCATAGACAGTCAGTATGTTCGCTCTGTTGCCGGTGAATACCGCAACTCTCTTGCGCTCTCCGAATCGCGCGTGGAAGAGCATCAAACCGTCATCTACCGCAACGGCGCAGCTGATTTTCAGATGACGTTGGACGATGTAGCAGGCATTGACTATGCCCGCTACTCAGCACTGATTACCACAGGTACGGTACTTGCTGCCGAACCCTCAAGAGCCGCAACGCTGCATGCCTTCTCACTGGCCCGTTCAGCGGGTGTCCCCTTGATCTTCGACGTAGACTACCGTCCGTACAGCTGGAAGTCTGCCGCCGAGGCCGCTGAAGTGTATTCCCATGCTGCCGGCCTGTGCGACATCATCATCGGTAACGACACCGAATTCGGCTTTATGGCGGGCGATTACGACAAGGGTCTGGACAAGGCCCGCACGTTGGCAGCCGACAAAGCCAGCATCGTCATCTACAAAATGGGCGAGCTCGGATCTATTACCATCACGCAGGATGAAGAATTCAAAACGCCTGTTTATCCAGTCACAGCGCTCAAACCTGTTGGCGCTGGCGACAGTTTCATGGGGGGATTCATTGCCAGCCTTGCATCTGGTTTTTCGCTGCAAGAGGCAGTATCGCGAGGCTCTGCCTGTGCTGCCATTGTTGTCACCCGGGTGGGTTGTGCCCCTGCCATGCCGACTGTAGCCGAACTGGATGCTTTCTTGAAAGAACACAAGAATTGTTAAAGCACAGGAGTCGTTAAAAACATATGCACATATTGGTACGCGAGATAACTTCAAGTGCATAAGGTCATATTAAGCACAAAAGGCCACTACAAGTGCATAAGGTCATATTAAGCACAAAAGG
>CAYGSW010000088.1:7416-9381 GCA_964352535.1 uncultured Granulosicoccaceae bacterium
AAGCTTACAAGCTCATATTAAGCACTAAAGCCTACTTCTAGTTCACAAGAACATTCCCAGCACAAAAGAACAACCCAGAGAATTCACACCATGCATATTGCACCGTACGACAACCAGAACAGGCCCATTGTTGATGTCGAAGACTCGACGGTGCCGCTTAACTATTTCAACATCGTCAAGCTCAAGCAAGGTGAGGCGTTTGAGTATCAGGTGCCCGGATACGAGACCTGCATCGTCCCAGCCACAGGCAGCGTGGATGTCGAGATCGAAGGTGTTTCATACAAATCGCTTGGGCATCGGGTAGAAGATGTGTGGGGCGGAGAACCCGAAGGTGTCTATGTTCCTGTTGGCGCCAAAGTCACATTCTCATGTATCTCGGCAGATGCAGAGGTATTCATCGCCGGTGCCAGGTACGACAAAGTGCTGGAACCATTCGATGTACGAGCTGATGAACTTGATCTGGTCCAGTACGGTTCTGATGACACTAAAACACATCGAAAAATAAAGCACATTCTCGGCACAAAGTATCACGACAAGGTTGGCCGCTTGCTGGTCAGTGAGCTGTTTACTGTCGGCGAGGGTGGCTGGTCTGGCTTTCCGTCACACAAACATGACACTGACAGGCTCCCTGACGAAACTCGTCACGATGAGACCTACAATTTCCGCTTCAAGCCCAAGCATGGTTCAGGCGTACAGATGCTGCAACGCGTGGATAATGAATCAGGTGATGCCTATCACATCGTGGATGGCTCAACGATCTGCCTGGACAAAGGCTATCACCCATGCGCGGTGCTCCCAGGCTACCAGATGTACTACTTCACCATCCTTGCAGGGCTTAGCCAGCGCTCATTGGTTCAGTATTTCCAGCCAACACATGCCTATCAAATCGAGACCATTCCTGGCATCAAGGACATGATTGCCAAGTTCAAGTAATGAGCCATTACCAAGATCAGTAATGAGCGTTTAAGCCCTGAAGGATTGGAATCTACGATATGCCACTGGTAACCCTTGCCGACGTCCTGCAACCTGCGCTTGAGAATCGCTATGCCGTAGCTGGTCTTGTCACACTTGGATGGGAAGACATGCGTGCCTACGTGGCCGCTGCCGAAGCTGAAGGATGTCCCGTCATCCTGCAGGCCGGTCCCGGCTGCCGCGAGCACACGCCACTGCCCGTATTGGCCGCCATGTTCAGACACCTTGCTGAAAACGCCAGCGTACCCGTGGTTGCCCATCTCGATCACGGTTATTCTGTCGATGAGTGCAAGCAGGCCATTGAGTGCGGGTTCAGTTCTGTCATGTATGACGGCTCACGCAAGCCACTGGCGCAAAACATCGATGAAACTGCAGCCATTGCTGCTCTAGCACACGCTGCCGGTGTTTCCTGTGAAGGCGAAATAGGCTTTGTCGGTTATGCTCAAGGCGAACAATCCAATGGCACCGATCCTTCGGAGGCAGCACAATTTGCCGAGCAGACAGGCGTTGACGCCATGGCCATCTCCGTGGGTAATGTGCACCTGCAGCAAGACAGCATGTCGCTGCTGGATGAAGAAAAAATACGTGCGATTGAACGTGTGTGCCAAGTGCCACTGGTAATTCACGGTGGTTCAGGCGTTGCCCCCGAGCAACGCCAGTTACTAGCCAGAACCTCTGCAATCTGTAAATACAACATCGGCACTGAGCTGAGAATGGCCTTTGGTGCAGCTTTGCGTAAGGCTGTTAATGATGATCCCGAACGCTTCGACAGGGTAGCGATTTTGAAAGACACCCATGCGCCACTGGTGGAATATACAAGAAAGGTATTGAGCTTGATAAAAGCCGCAGCTTAGTCATGAATGCCCATCGTTTAATCATAAAAGCTGTCTTTTAGTGATAGTTCGTCGAGAACGACGCACGTGAACAACGCATGTGAACGACGTGCGTAAATGACGTACGCTAACGATGTACGTAAAAAATGTACGTTAACGA
>CAYGSW010000088.1:9481-20834 GCA_964352535.1 uncultured Granulosicoccaceae bacterium
ACATACAAAACGCACATACAAAACGCACATACAAAACGTAAATATATAACGTAAATATACAACGTAAATACGCAACGTACATACGCAACGTACATACGCAACGTACATACGCAACGTACATGCGCAACGTACATGCGCAATGTACATGCGCAACATACATATACGACATACATATACGACGTACGATCAGGCTGACTCAAGAAAATGGCTCTGCTGCTACTTCATATCATTCTGCTGTGCATTTTTATCATGGCTACGGCGCACGAGGGCGTGTTCCTTATTCCGGCATTTTCATTCGCTGGCATAGCGTTGATGTTGCAGAGCACAGTTCCATCAGTGTTTGTCAAAGCCGGATTTATGACAGTCGGATTGATCTGTCTATTTATGTTTCTTGTGGGATTCAAAAATCGAGCAAACTGGTGGGGAATAGTTCTTAACGTTGCAAACGTTTACCTGTGGTGTTGGGCGGGATACTGCGCGCTGATGTTCATGCATGGCTGATATATCTGTTGAATAGCGCTGGTTAAAAAGCTATTTAAATATACAGTGGTATGGGGTGAGCGCCGATATTTGGCCGTACGAAGACGCTATAATATGCGCCAAGTCTTGTGAAACACAATCTTCACGGACGGCATAAAGGAGAAACATCCCATGGACGATGCATCGACACCTGCTACCAGTAATCGCTCTAACCGAGTTCCGCTTGGCATGAGCTCTTTTGGTCCCAGAGAAAAAAAGGAATTCGGCCAGAGTATCCGGCTTGCCATGGCCTGTATAGAAGGTCGTGATACGCCCACCAGGGTCAAGGCGATGCCTTCCGATGCAGCGAGTATTCGCTTGCGTCTGAAATCGCTCTCACAGGACATGACTTCCCATCATGCAGATTTGCTGGAATTACTCGTACGGTTCGATGATATGAAAGGCTGGGAATCCAGCGGGTCCAGACACTGCGCTGCCTGGATGAATCTGGAGCTTGGAGTCAGCATGTCGTTAGGCTGGGAGTATCTGCGAGTAGGGCGTATCCTACGCACGTTGCCTACCACGACTGCACTCTTCAGAGCGGGAAGAATTGCTTGGTCAAAAATTCGTTTGATTGCTTACGTTGCCAACCCCGACAATGAAAAGACACTATGTCATGCGGCACTTGATGCCTCAGTCTCTGAAGTAGCACGACTCTGCAATGAATACAAATGGAAAGAAGACAACAATGATGCTGGCGAAAAAGATCGAGCGCGAAAACAATACGAGTCTCGATCGTTGACCTGGAGTGAAACCAGCGTTGGATGTACGTGTATTCGGCTAGTTCTGCCACCTGAAGTCGCTCAGGCTTTTCTGAATAGTGTTGAGCACTCACTGAAACAGTTGATGGACATGCGGGATGGCATAGACAACAACACGGCAAACAAGGAACTACTAGAAAACAAACTACGAGAAAACGTACAACCAGAAAACGTACAACCAGAATACGAGCATCTAGAAAACAAACCGCCAGAAAATGTCCGGCAAGCCAATGTTCTGTCTGACAACACTATTTCACAACGTCGCGCCGATGCAGCTGTACTAATGGCTGAGTCAAGTCTGCAATATGCTGGTCGTGACATGGCCACCGCGGACCGATATCAAGTGATTGTTTCAGTAGACGCCTCGAATCTAAAATCTAAAGAATCTGAACAGGTGAACAAGGTTCAACCGCCGAAAGATACCCCTATGCCTGCAAAACGCCCAACTGTCAAAGGCGTCGGTTCCATCGCAAAAGAAACAGTAAGGCGTATTGCGTGTGATTGCAGCGTAACCTGGAATACAACGATAGACGGGGAGCCGACAGACATCGGTCGTAAATCCAGACTATGGCCACCTGCCATGGCACGGGCTATCAAAGAGCGTGACCAGCACTGCCAGTTCAATGGCTGTGTGCAAAAAAACAATCTTCAAATTCATCACATTACTCATTGGGCTGATGGTGGTTCAACCAGCGTTAGTAATGGGGTTTGCTTGTGTCAATCGTGCCACACTAAAGTCCATGAGGGCGGTTACTCAATCCAGACGGTGGGTAACGACGCTCATCAGTTAACGGAACAGTTCATCCAGCAGCAACATATTGATGATAATAGCCTTTTCGACTTCGAAAAAGAGTTGCGCAACGATAGGGAATCGTTCAACAGAATCTGTAAATTGTCACCTACAAGATACCGATTTCGAATACTTGATCCCGAAGGGTGTGATGTTCGGGATACACGCAATGCTGTTTTCAATCAAGGCGGAATTCGAGCAACACATGGGTAATCAACAAATTGACACTAACCACTCCACACGTGTGGAGTGCGCGGTGACTGCATTCACATTTGTTGCCGCATAAAATTACAGGGAAACTATTGCTGAGAATGCAAGCTCGATACACAATTCATCATATTTTGCTGAAAAAGCTGCGGCTTATGATGTCGTTGTTTCTGAATGTTAGGTTCCATCGCATTAGTCGGCGGCGGGTTCGGATTGTTACCATCACCAGAGCTACTTACGCACTAACGCTTCATAATCACCTCGAACCTGCAGCGTTACGGTAACTGCCTGTTTGTCACGATTGCGCCAGAACCAGCCGTGGTTTCCTGTGAATTTTGCAGTTAGTATCCCTTGCTCGCCGACAGAACCGCGACCTTTTTCGTAGCTGATGTTTTTTCCGTCGCCATCACCGTGCAAGTCGAAGTTTACGCGGCCACCATCGGCGCTCCATAAGAACTCTGCCTCGGCATCCTGTTGCATAACCAGCTTGTATTCAATACCTTCGCCAGGTTCCAGTGTGAATGTCACATCATCGGTCCACGGCTTGCCCTCATCCTGCGCGTGAGCTGTGCCAACAACAAACTCAAGTAATACGTTTGCGAGTGAGAATGATGCTTGTAAAGATGGAAAAGGCTCATCATCGGACAGAATAGTACCTTCATGAGGCAGATCCAGATGATACAGATCTACAAGAGACAGAAATGATCGTTCTGCTGATGAAACAGACTTTCGAGAAGGCATAAAAGATTCTTCAGCGGATAGACCAGACTGATGATCCATCTCGGCTTCTTCGGCAAGTTGGGATTTGATTTCGCCCATCTCGGTCAGGCCAATTGCGCTGCCAACACCCGTGGGATCAATGCCGTACTCGGCAGGCAAGACCACGGTGATCAGAATGAGTGCAGCTGCGATGGCTGCCAGTACGGTCGACTTCAGCAAGCGTGCAGTGCTGGGTAGATCGGACAAGTCGGGTTTTTGGGCGTTGTACATAGCGTATTAAACCAATAGAGTAAGATGAATGGCGAGTTTAAGCTGCCAGGTAAAAATAGCCAGTGAGTTGCAAGCCAACTAGAATGAAACCTGCTGACATCATCACTACGTTTGCGGTGTAGGCATGTGGCCAGAAGCTCTTGCTACGTCGCCAGAAGCCCATTCCAATCAATATTATAGACAGCGCCATGAGCTGCCCGAGTTCCACGCCCACATTAAAGGCAATCAGGTTCGGTAACAGGCCTTCTTCGGCAATGTCGTAATCGAGAATCTTTGTGGCTAGCCCCAGCCCGTGAATCAAACCAAAAACAAGCGTGGCGGCTTTGGTGTCAGGTTGGATACCAAACCAGCGTTGGTAGGCACCCAGATTATCCAATGCCTTGTAAACGACTGACAGTCCTATCACGGCATCGATAAGATAGGGATTTACGCTCCAACCAAAGTACACGCCAAGCAGCATGGTGGTTGAGTGGCCTATGGCAAACAGAGTGACGTAGAGTGCAACATGCTTTAACTGGTACAGGAAGAACACCACACCAAACAGAAATAACAGGTGATCGTATCCTGTGATCATGTGTTTTGCACCGAGATACATGAAGGGGACGATTTGTACCCCCCAGATTTCCATGATGTAGCCTTTGTCTCCTTCGGTAACGGCATGAGCAAGTGCAGGGTCTGCGATGAATGTCAGGATTACACCCGTGAGCAGGGCGCTGTACACAGGCTTTGTCTTCAGGCATCTAGCCAGCTTCAAAGATTCGTAAAAAGTCGCATAAATTGACGCATAAATTGACGCATATAAAGACGCGTACAAAGGCAGGCATGCAGATGGGGGGAGGGCGGCGTTCATGTGGCTGCGTTCAGGTTGATGATTTCGGCGGCAGGTAAGACTATAGCTTGTATGGATATCATTTATAGCGTACTGCCGATGAATACCAAGGGTATGCCGAAGCAAAGATCACGGCCTATGTTACTGAGCGTTGCGTAACCGGGATGACATAACGCGGTGAACAGGGGATTCGCTGCCAACTGTAGAACGAACAGCGAGTATGTGATTATGATAAAGGTGCAATAAAGCCGTAATAATTCTGCGGCGTCTCCCAGTAAGTCGAACACGTTGACCAGCACGTCCTTATTGAAAAACAGGAGGATGGCTACGGGTATGACTTACAAGGTAACAAGCAATCCACTGGAAAGCAGCGCCTGTCGAACACGTGGCCATTGTTCTGCACCCATGTTCTGTGAGGCCACTGGCCCAACCGCGCCTGATAGTCCAAATAGACTACTGGTGTTGTTCGGCCAATATCGGCTGCTGCCACTACTGCATCCGTGCCGAATTTTGCCATCACCCAGAACCGGTAGCGATAGGCCGTCGATGCGGAAGTAGCCCACCGCCAGATCCAGGGTATGGCCTTTAGCGCTCGTCAGATCAATCAGTTGCGGGGCATAATTGACTGATAGGGTCGACAAGGGAACAGTGAGCAAGGCTCCGAAAACCAGGCCAAAAACCAGGCCATGGGTAGCCAGGCGGGTGGATTCGCCACCTGTTTGATATGACGGAATATCGAGCCTTCCGTGTAGCTTGTACCTTTTGTGGCTTGGCTTTTGGTCAATGTGTCTGGATGTTCATGGCTTCATAGTCGCCTGATGCCTGACGCTTGAATTCCTTGGCGATTCGCGGATGCCGAAGCGGGGTGTGATCCTCGTCCACCAGCAGATTCTGTTCCGAAACATAGGCTTCGTATACCGTCTCTTCATTTTCAGCATACAGGTGATAGAAGGGCTGATCCTTGTGCGGGCGGACACTCTCGGGTATGGACTCATACCACTCATCAGAATTGTCGAATACGGGATCGACATCAAAGATTACCCCGCGAAACGGATAGACACGATGCCGTACAACCTGACCGATGCTGAATTTGGCTGCTTTTATCATGGTGACAAGTGTACCTGCATTCAGCGTCCATGCTCCT
Organism: uncultured Granulosicoccaceae bacterium; assembly: GCA_964352535.1. Lineage (GTDB taxonomy): Bacteria > Pseudomonadota > Gammaproteobacteria > Granulosicoccales > Granulosicoccaceae > Granulosicoccus. Next base: position 14,722 of record CAYGSW010000088.1, read on the forward strand.
ATTACAGGTTGATAGGCGGTAAACTGGCGGGATGACAAAAGTTGCCGACAAGACCCTGAAATACGCCATCATCGGCACAGGAATGATGGGCCATGAACACTTGCGTAATCTGGCTCTGGTGCCCGACAAGGCCGGGATTTCGTTGGAAGTTGTGGCCTTGATTGACCCAGACCAGCCTATGCTGCAGTTGGCCGAAGCACTTGCCCAGCAGCTCGGATTCACCCAGCTGAGCAGCTACCACCGCCTGGACGACGTGTCGATGGATGGCATCGATGCGTTTGTCATCGTGTCCCCCAATTTTACTCATCACGACATTATCTCCAGGTTGCTGCCCACCTGTAAGGCTGTTCTGGCCGAGAAACAGGTGTGCACTACCGTTGAGCATTGCAACGATCTTTCGCGTCGGTTAGCGGATTATCCTGCGCCGTTCTGGGTAGCTATGGAATAACATATCAAGTTCGCGCAGGCTGTGCGTGATGGCAAGCGCGTCGCAGTGTCAATGTCGGACGGCGTAAAAGCGGCACGAATGGGCGCGGCTGCACAGGAATCCATTCGTACGGGCCAGGCTGTTGAACTGAGTTTCAATTAGTTGCAGTCACATAGTTGCAGTCAGATAGTTGCAGTCAGAAAACAGTATTTACACTCTATTGAACAAGGAAAAATACCTATGTTAATTCCAACACAAGCCGTTGGCGCTGATGGAAAAATGCCGGTTATCGGGCTTGGCTTATGGAAAATTGACAAGGCGGTAGTGGCCGATGTCGTAGTAGAGGCCATTCGCGCAGGCTATCGACATCTGGACAGTGCCTGCGATTACGGTAACGAAAAAGAAGTAGGCGAGGGCATTCGCCGAGCCATTGATGAAGGTCTATGCACACGTGAAGATCTCTGGATAACCTCTAAGCTGTGGAACACATATCATCGCAAGGAGCACGTCGTCATGGCGATGGATCAGACGCTTCATGATCTGGGTCTGGACTATCTGGATCTGTATCTGGTGCATTTCCCGATAGCGCTCGAGTTTGTACCGTTTGAAACACGCTACCCACCAGAGTGGCTGTACGATCCTTCCGAAGAGCTTCCGACGATGAAGCCTGCAGCTGTGCCCTTGGCCGAGACATGGGCTGCGATGGAGACACTGGTCGATTCAGGTCTGGCACGGCACATCGGTGTCTGCAATTACAGTGTTGCATTGCTGCGAGACATGCTCAACTACGCACGCATCGCACCGGCGGTATTGCAGGTGGAATCGCACCCCTATTTATGTCAGCCGAAACTGATGCGTTTCTGCCGTGAGCAGGATATCGCAGTGACGGCGTTTTCACCGCTGGCAGCGTTGTCATATCTGGAGCTGGACATGGCTGATGTCAGTGAGTCAGTGCTGGTACAACCCCCTGTGGTATCTATTGCTGAACGATTGGGCAAGACGCCTGCGCAGGTTGTATTGCGCTGGGGTGTTCAGCGGGGTAACTCGATTATTCCGAAAACCTCCAGGCCGGAAAGGCTGCTGGAGAACGCCTCACTATTCGATTTTGAGCTGACGAGTGATGACATGAGCCAGATCAATCAGCTGGACCGGCATCAGCGCTTTAATGATCCCGGTGTCTTTACCGAGTTGGCTTTTAATACGTTTTTCCCGATTTACGAATAGAATTTCGAGTAACTGCCTTGCGCCCTGTTCGGTGCCATCTGGTAGGCTTTCCATAACGTTCATCGAACCGGAGTATATTCCTATGAAAACCGCATTTCTACGCTGCGTAGTAGCGGCTTCCGTGGTCGCTGCTTGCGCCCAGGTGCAGGCCGAAAGTACCGTCACTATTCTGCACACCAACGACTTCCATTCCAAAGTAGAACCCATCAGCAAGTACGACAGCCCATGCTCGGCAGAAGATAACGCGGCCGGTGAATGTTTCGGCGGCTATGCAAGACTGGTTACCGCCATAGAAGAGGCGCGCGAGCGAAACCCGGATGCATTGCTTTTTGATGGTGGTGATCAGTTTCAGGGCTCATTGTTCTACACCTACTACAAAGGCAAGGTTGCCGCTGAAATCATGAATACGCTGCAATACGATGGCATGACCGTCGGTAATCATGAATTTGATGATGGCCCCAAGGTACTCAGGGAGTTCATTGATGCCGTAAACTTTCCGATCGTCATGTCCAATGCCGATGTGTCCAAAGAACCTTCGCTTGCCAACAAGCTGATGAAATCCACGGTTGTGGAGAAGGCGGGTGAGAAGTACGGCATCATCGGGTTAACACCGGAAGACACGAATGAGCTGGCAAGTCCGGGTCCGCTAGTCACTTTTTCTGATCCTGTGGCTGCGGTTCAGCGCGAGGTGGATGAGCTCACGGCACAGGGCATCAATCGCATCATCGTTCTGTCACATTCAGGCTATGAGCTGGACAAGCGAGTGGCCGCCGAGACCACTGGGGTTGATGTGATCGTTGGCGGGCACACGAATACACTGTTGTCGAACACGGATGAAAGTGCCAAGGGGCCGTATCCTACGATGGTGGGCAATACCGCTATTGTTCAGGCCTATGCCTATGGCAAGTATGTGGGCGAGCTGAGCGTGACATTCGACGATGCCGGTGAAGTCATTAATGCAACTGGTGACCCTGTGCAGGTTGACGGCGGAATCGCTGAAAACGCGGACATCGTGGCACGTGTGGCCGAGCTTGCCACACCGCTGGATGAAATCCGCAACGAGATCGTGGCTGAAACTGCCGATGTGATTGAGGGTAATCGCGAAGTATGCCGTGTTCAGGAATGTGCCATGGGCAACCTGGTCGCTGAGGCATTGCTCGATCGAGTGAGGGATCAGGGAGTGTCCATTGCCATCATGAATTCAGGCGGATTGCGTGCATCGATCGATGCGGGTGAAGTGACCATGGGTGAAGTGCTCACAGTGCTGCCATTTCAGAACACCCTGTCAACGTTTGAGGTCAGTGGTGCAGATATTGTGGCGGCTCTTGAAAATGGTGTCAGCCAGGTGGAAGAGGTCAAGGGTAGATTCCCACAAGTCGCCGGATTGAAGTTCACCTGGGACGGTTCCGTTCCCGCCAACAAAGGGCGCATCATTGATGTGCTCGTGGTGAAGGGTGATGGCTGGGCACCCATCGATCCTGAGGCACGTTATGGTGTTGTATCCAACAATTATGTTCGTGGCGGTGGTGACGGATATAGCGTGTTTGCAGAGAACGCCAGCAAGGTGTACGACTTCGGGCCCAACGTCGAAAGTGTCGTGGCTGACTTCCTGGCAGCAAATGCCCCTTACGAGCCAGTGCTTGATGGGCGTATTACCAGCAAGTAGTTCCATGATGTTCAGGCTGACAACAGCGATGTTGCTGTTGTCAGCCGATTTGTTGTCAGGACCTGCCGTTGCAGCAGATGAAGGCAAAGCCGAGACAGCTCAACAACTACCTCGCGTGGTCTCTATTAATCTGTGCACGGATCAGTTGGTCATGGCGCTGGCCGACCCGGAACAAATTGTTGCCCTAAGCAGTTTGAGCCACGATGCAGCGGGTTCGTTTTTTTACCAGCAGGCACGACTCTATCCAAAAGTTGAGTCTCTGGCCGAGCAGCTCCTGCCACTTGCCCCTGATTTGGTCGTGACCGGACCGTTCACGTCGCGTTACACGCTCAGTCTTCTCGAAGAGCTTGGTGTCAGGGTGGAGGTATTACCCATTGCCAATTCCATCGAAGAGATGGTGGGCAATGTGCAGCGTACCGGTGAGCTGCTGTCGCGGCAACGGCAAGCAACCGACATGGTCGATATCATTCGTCAACGGTTAAGAGACATTCAAGCAAAGGTTGATGCGCTTCGAGAGTCTGCAAATCGCCGTGTTGCGAATGCCAGAGTTGCTGTTTTCGACACCAACGGCTACACCGTTGGCAACAAGACGATGCGTGGCCAGGCCATTGAACTGTCGGGCTGGAAAAACGTGGCAACAGAACAGGGTATTGAAGACTATGGTGTGCTTGGTCTGGAACAATTGATCGAACTCGCCCCTCAGGCACTCATTGAGTCTCCATACAGCGATGGCACCTATTCGCGAGGTCAGATGTTGACTCGACATCCAGCCATCCGCGAGGCGGGGCTTGATCCAAAGATCATTCGGATACCCAGTAATCAGACTATTTGCGCTGGCCCATGGACTGTGGATGTGGTGGAGCGATTGCTGGCTGCGCGCACAGAATTGTAACTATTTGTGCCTTGAATTCTAAAATTCGCCAATGAAGGGCGTATTGATGTAATAAAAGTATGGGAAATCAAGAAAATCGTTACATCATCGTTCCATCAAGCGCATTTCTGCGTATTGTTTATCAGTACTCAGTTGTAAGACGGCAGTGTGCACCCCGCAACGCACTGCTGGAAGGGTCATAGCGGGTAACAACAGAAAGAGCTTGGATAATCCTATGAAACGATTGATGATTGTCGCTGCAGGTACCGTAGCCTTGATGTCAGGCGCAGCTTATGCTGGCGGCGCTGGTGGATGCGCATACGGTAAGCACCTCGCCGAACAGAAAGCGCAGTCGCCTGTACTGGCGGCCGTTGACGAAGTAGAAGCCGAGCGGCTTAAAGAGCTAAAGGCAATTGAAGATCAAGCTTCACTTGATACATTGATTCAGACGCCTGTTATACACAACTAACAGCGGTATCTACAGCACCTCTCGTCCGCCAAAAGCTGGGCGAGGGGTTTTTTTTATCCTGCATTCGTCAATACATCAAACACTTGGTGTATCCGATTGCGTTTCTTGCACAAGACAGTGCCTGGTTGTATACGTCGTCAAAACCCCTGGCTAAACGTCAGGCCTGCCCAACGCGGGGCACCAAAGCCGGGTATGTCCAACTCTTCAGTCAGGGCTCGGCCAAACACACCTACGCGAATACCGGAAGGCAACTCATAGCTGATCCCGGCCCAGACCTCCAGTAGTTCCGGGATGATCTGATCATGATCGAAGCTAAGGCGGCTGTCGCGAAACTGGCCTTGCAGCATCGCGTTATACACTCGATACTTGAACGTGGCACCGGCGTATACATAAATCTCGCGGCGTCGTTCAGAGCCTTCGATGGTAACGCTTGGATTACCCAGGTTTACGTATTCTGCCTGATGTGGAGCGAACGTCCACCACGGTGAAGATAGCCTGCCAAATCTGAAGTTCACACCGGCGTTAATATCTGTGGTGAATCCGATGTTGGCTTCTGAGGTTGTATTGATTTCCAAGGCCAGACCCGAAGCGAAGACTTTTTGAGCCAGCCCTTTCCGCACACCCAATGAATACCGCGCTGTAAGCTCACCACCCGCTGATATCTGGTTATCCCATCCCTTGGGCGTATTGCTTCCGGTCGCGTCATGAATGCTGGATTGTACGAATTCGGCCAGTGGCAAGCCAAGGGCGCCTATGAGTAGTGTTGATTGATATGACATTCGTGTTTCAGGAACGATTGTCTGCGTGGTGCTGCCGACAAAAAACAGGCTGCCATAGGGACGCTCACCCGGTTGCACTTGTTCAATCGTGATGTCAGAAGGTGTGAAAAGTGCAAAGCCTGCATCTGCCGCTTGCACAGAAAAAGCCACCTTGTCTGCAACCAGGGCATTGAAGCCAAGGTGTTTATCCAGAAACTCGCGAATATCTATGCCCGACCAATGGTAGTCCTGCACGTGCTCACCGGATATCGTCAGTGAGATACCACCGGTGTAGTCCTGATCCCGCTCGCCTCCCAGAAACAGATCATTGTCGATGTGAACACTCCAGCCTGAGTTGGCGGCGTGCGCAGATGCCGAGGCCAGAAGCAGGGTGAGAGATAAAATCAGTCGATTAGTCATAAGTTGCTATTGTCGGGTGTCAGCCTTGACATAAGGTTTCCTGTTTCATACGGATCGGTATGATATCAGACACCTTCAACCGCACTCACTCGAGCGCACCCCGGCCCGAGTGGTTTCATCAGCGCTCGAACAAGCGCTCAACACCAAAAAAGCGCTCAACACCAAAGCAAGCGCTCATTAAACTTAGCGTACAAAGCGCTAAACAACAGAGCTGGACGGACTACGGGCATACGTCGAACAAACGTAACGCAGTCAGGGTGGCGGCTGGTGAGCTCCCT
>CAYGSW010000089.1:0-20734 GCA_964352535.1 uncultured Granulosicoccaceae bacterium
GAACACAGACAGGCCCGCTGAATCCTAATATTTCGGGTTGACGGACTACTAGGCCCTCTGGTCTTCAAGAATCAGGTCTGCGGCCCGCTCGGCGATCATGATTGTCGGTGCATTCGTGTTGCCTGATACGATCTCTGGCATCACGGAGGCATCCACAACACGCAATCCCTGTACCCCGTTAACTCGCAACCGGGCATCAACAACGGCATGCTTGTCCGCACCCATCCGGCAAGTGCTGGTGGGGTGATAGATCGTGTTGGCGATATTTCTTGCCTGATCCAGCAACGCATCGTCTGATGTCGCTGCAGGGTCTGGTAAGAGTTCCTCGGCAATATGCTCTCGCATCGCATCGCTTTGCATGATGGCACGGGTGAAGCGCATGGATTCGATGGCCGTCTGGCAGTCGAGTTCAGTGGAAAGATAATTTGCCGTAATAGTGGGATGAACCTGCGCATCAGCACTGGTGATGTGTATGGAGCCACGGCTTTCCGGGCGTAACTGGCAAACCGATGCCGTGATAGCTGAAAACTTGTGCAAACCCTCGCCGGGTGAATCGGCGGACAGCGGTTGGAAGTGATACTGGATATCGGGTCGTTCATTGGCAAGTCTTGTTCGGCAAAACGCGTAAACCTGGCTTGCCGCCATACTCAGTGGCCCGCTGCGATTGATGATATATTCCAGACCGGCGCGAGCTTTTTGCACAGGGTTGGATAGTTCATCGTTGAGTGTTACCGGTTTGCGCGTCTTGTATACCGCACGGATTTGTAAGTGATCCTGCAGGTTCTCGCCAACGTCTGGCGAATCGGCAATCACCTTGATCCCCAATGCCTGCAATCGAGTCCCGTCGCCGACGCCTGAAACCTGAAGAAGCTGTGGTGAACCGATTGCGCCTGCACACAGGGTGATCTCCTTGCGTGCCTTGATGCTCATGGGTGAGCCCTTTTGTTCGAGAAACACCTCGCTGGCACGCTGTTGATCAAAGCCAATGCGCTTGACCATCGCGTGCGTAACGATAGTGAGGTTTGGACGCGAGCGAGCCCCTTTCAAGTAAGCAACAGCTGAGCTGCAGCGTTTGCCGTTATGTGCCGTAAGTTGAAAGTATCCGACACCCTCTTGTTCGCTGCCATTGATGTCATCGTTTCTCGGTGTGCCCAACTGTGTGACGCCGTTGATGAAGTCATCGCAAATGGGGCGCTTGAAGCTCATGTCGCTTACCTGCAATGGACCACCGGTTCCATGATAGTCATCAGCTCCGCGAGACTGGTTTTCTGCCCGTTTGAAATACGGTAGAACATCCTCGTATCCCCAACCGGTGCATCCCAGCTCTGCCCAGCGATCATAATCCTGGCGCTGACCGCGTACATAAAGCAGGCCGTTGATAGAACTGGAACCGCCCAATACCTTACCGCGTGGCCACTTGAGCGCGCGTCCGTTCAGGCCTGGGTCGGGTTCTGTGGTGTAACACCAGTCGGTTGCGGGGTTATGAATCGTCTTGAAGTAGCCTACTGGAACATGTATCCAGGGGTTCCAGTCACGCGCTCCAGCTTCCAGCAAGGCAACAGTCGACTTTCCGTCAGCGCTCAAGCGGTTAGCGATAACGCAGCCCGCCGAACCTGCGCCAATAACAACATAATCGTAGGTGATTGTCTTCATGGCGTATGCCGATTCCGCATGGTGTTTGCTCTTTGATGAAATAATGGTACTGGAAATCTCATTTTCGATATACATTAGAAAGCATAGATGCTTAAACGTGCCAGTCAGAGACAGTTGGGAAAAATCAGCGACGGTGAATTGAGCAACCTTGCCATTTATCAGACGTAAAGGTCAGCAAGATGGATGACTCCATAGAGCCGATAATTGGCGCGACCAAAGGGTCAACAGTGACGCGTGTGCTGGATATTCTGAATGCCGTTGCTGATGCCGACAGGCCACTGAGTCCTACGGAAATCGCTGAGAATCTCTCTATTCCCAAGGCCAGTGTTCACAGACTGTGCGGTGTTCTGGAGGAGCATGGTTACTTGCAAACGCAGCTCAGTGGTCGGGGGCTACAGGTAGGTCGTCGCCTGCACTCACTGGCTTTGGGTGTACTCTCGGCTGCGCCAATTCAGGCGCAACGTCGCGCAATTCTCGAATCACTGTCACAGACGATTGGTGAAACGTGCAATATCGCTGTGCCCGATGGGTCGGAGATGATTTACTTTGATCGAGCCGAAACGCATTGGCCTGTGCGAGTCAATTTACAGGTGGGGAGTCGGGTGCCAGCCTGTGCAACAGCTGGTGGCAAGATGTATTTGAGTACCTTGAGCAAGTCACGGCAGCAAAAGGTCATCAGAAACACCGTACTGACACGCTACACACCTAACACGATTGTGTGCCACAGTGCCTTGGAGAAGGAGCTGCGTCTTATCGCTTCCCGGGGTTTTTCAATGGATAATGAAGAGTATATTGAGGGTATGGTGGCGTTAGCTGTGCCTGTTGTTGATAGCTATGGACGGCTCTATGCCACCTTGTCATTTCACGCCCCTTGCATGCGCGTCCCGTTTTCCGCAGTATCCGGTTTCCTCCCACAGCTGCAAGCCGCCAGTCGACAGCTAAGCAGTTTGTCGGATGAGCAATCTCACCTCAGCGCAAAGTAGAACCCATGACCCGATTCTGGAGCGAGACCGTCAATCGCCTTACGCCTTATGTCCCTGGCGAGCAGCGTGCGGGCGGCGATATTATCAAGCTCAACACCAACGAAAATCCCTATCCTCCATCACCGCTTGTCATGGACGCAATCCAGGGTATCAGTGGTGATCAGCTAAGGCGTTATCCCGATCCAGAATCTGTCGAGTTACGCACAGCGCTTGCGAACTACCATGGCGTCAGTGTCGAAAACGTCTTTGTGGGCAATGGTTCGGATGAAATTCTGGCGCTGGCGTTCCTGGCCTATTTTACAAACGGACGTGTTTTGCAATACCCGGACATTACCTATAGTTTTTATCCGGTGTATTGCGATTTGTATGGCATCACAGCCAGAACAATCAGTCTGGAAGACGATTACACCTTATCGCTTGAACGTTTTGCACCTAACGAAGGGAGTATCATATTTCCCAATCCGAATGCTCCCACCGCCGTGGCAACAGCCCATGAAGAAATCACCCAGCTGCTTGAAAAGCACACTGAGCAAATCATGCTGGTGGATGAAGCGTATGCAGATTTCGGCGCACAGAGCGTCGTACGGTTAGTCAGAAATTACCCGAACCTCCTGGTTAGTCGCACTTTTTCCAAAGGTCGATCACTTGCTGGTTTGCGTTTAGGGGTAGCCTTTGGTGATGCGGATTTAATCGATGGCCTGCAACGTGTGAAAAACTCCTTTAATTCCTACCCTGTGGATGCTCTGGCACAGGCTGCTGGAGTGGCTTCGCTCACCGACGAAACTTACTACCGCCACACGACGCAGACGATAATCGATACGCGTGCATGGACCATCACTGAATTGAACCAGCGCGGTTTCGACGTGTTGCCCTCAGCAGCAAATTTTGTCTTTGCCAAAGTGCCTGGCGCGGACGCAGCCGGACTGTTCAGAAAGCTCAGTGGGGAAGGGGTTCTGGTTCGGTACTGGGATAAACCGCGGCTGGCCCAATGGTTGCGCATATCAATTGGCACTCAGAGTGACATGCAAAAACTGATGACGTGTATCGATGCAAAATAGCGTCTCGACGCTCCTGCTGCTATCCCTCCTGTGCGCCGCTGGCTGGTCACAGGCTGTTGCACAACAGACCGATGCTGATCAGAGCCGGCAGGAGGCTGACGAAAATACCGATGAAGAGCGCTCTCTTGGTGTTGAACCGATCACCCGTCAGCCTATCCCTGACAGCGACCGGCTCGGTATGGTTCGTCGTTCCATTATCATTGTTGACGATGCGCAACGCGAAGCTTCTGAGCGCTTTGGTAATTTCATGGGCCAGGTGGATGGTTTTTTCAGCAATGCCGGCTCTGATGCGGATGCGGTCAGCAACGGCAGTTGGGCCAGAATTCGTGTTGATGGCGTACGTGCCGACGGCGAAGATTTCAAACTTGATACCTCGGTAAAGCTGCGCGCTGTTCTGCCCAGAACCGAGCGCAAGCTGAAGCTGCTGATCAGTACAGAAGATGATGACCAGCAAGAGGCAGGTGAGTCACCAGTCGGGTCGTCGCAAGATCGTCAGTCTGCTTCCGCGGCGCTGCGTTTCATTCGCACAGCGCGAGAAAACAGCGATGTGAATATTGATGTAGGCGTCCGTCAGCGTGATGGTTCGGTACAGTATTTCGGCCGCCTGAATACACGTTACACTCTGAATCTGGATGTGAACTGGGAAGCCAAGGCTGCAAACAGTTATTATCACTACTCCAAATCGGGGTATGAAAACCAGCTATCGTTTGATTTTCGACGGTTGCTGTTTGCGAAAGATAATCTTTTCTTTCGCACCTACACGGATTTCAGTTGGGAAAAGGGGCAAAAAGGCTCCATAATTGGGCACACGACGGGCTTTTACTGGCAGCTGGGTGAACGACGATCATTAGCACTGGAGGGCCTTGCCAGTTACCACACATCACTCAACTCTGGCATCAGTGACAGGTTTCGTGGCCATCAGTTTAGGGTGCGCTGGCGTCACAATGTCTGGAGGCCCTGGTTTTTCTATGAGGTATGGCCATCAGTTGCCTGGCCAGTGAGCACCCGGTATCGTCAGGTTGATGGTTTTCTATTGCGCATAGAGGTCATGATCGGGCAACGGGATTAGGTAAAACGGTCGATACCGTTGGTGAGGCTTTCAGGTTGGAGGCATCAGGGTGGTTTACAGGGCTGACCGACTAAACAGAAACAGGACTGCGAGTGAGGCGCACTGCAATGAGGCTTGTTTGCATCAGCGATACGCACGGTGACCACACAGGTCTGGTGCTGCCGGAAGGAGACGTGTTGATTCACGCTGGTGATCTTTCTGCGCATGGTCAACGCGGCGAGACGCTCGGATTCATGAAATGGCTTGGATCACGCGGTTTTGACAAAACCTTGTGCATAGCTGGCAACCATGACACGTTCATGGAGCAGGAACCCCTGTTGACACGACAATTTGCTGATGATCACGGTGTCGAGCTACTAAATGATTCGGGCATTGAGTGGAGTGGGCTTAAATTCTGGGGTTCGCCGATCACACCGCGCTTCTACAACTGGTCTTTCATGCGTGATCCGGGTGAATCCATCAATGCCCACTGGCGGCTGATTCCTGATGATACAGACGTCCTTATTACTCACGGACCGCCTTACCGTATCATGGATGTTGTTCTCAGAGCAGATGGGCAGGGCGAGCATGCAGGTTGCCCCTCCTTGTTAGCGCGGGTAAAAGACATATCACCCAAGGCACACATATTCGGTCACATCCATGAGTGTCATGGCACATTGCAGCAAGACGGCGTTACCTATTACAACGTCAGTACCATGAACGAACATTACAAGCGTACCCACCTGCCGGTGGTGATCGATATCAACCCATAGATCTTGCGTGGACTTTTGAAGCGCGCGGCATCAGTCCAGTCCCATGGCTTGTTTTTCGATGGCAATGGTGCGGTTTATCACGTCAATGATGCCGTCGTTGCCGCCAGCCAGTCGCGCGCCAGTGCGGTATTTGCCGTTGATGACAATGGACGGAACCCCTGAAATACCAGCGCTTTTAGCCAGCTGGACCGATCGGCTGAGTTTGGTCTGGACGGCAAATGATTGAGTGCTTTTCAGAAATTTGTCCTTGTCCAGGCCAAGCTCTTGCGCAAGCTCTGCGATGTCCCCGGGTCTGCGCATTGGTTTGCGTTCTTCGTGGATGGCTTTGAACATCGCTTCCACGAAGGCGTGTTCCTGGCCTAATAGCTGGGCTGCGTAAAACCCGCGTGAGTGCTCCTCCCAGGAAGGATTCAGTGGGGGAGCTTCCCGCAGGAAAACGACATTGTCCGGCATGGCGTTTTCCCAGGCCGCGATGGTCGGCTCAAATGAGTAGCAGTGCGGACACCCCAGCCAGAAAAATTCTATGACTTCGACTGCATCTGGAGTAGATGTATTCTGCGGTGGGTCAATTAGTTCGTAACCCTCTGTTGCCCACGCGGCGGGGACGGCCGGTGCACCCAGAGCCAAAGCGCAGGCGCCGGCTGATGTTCTGGATAGAAATTGTCGTCGGTTCGGGACCATGTAATATACCCAATCAAGACATTAAGGGCCAGATTCATCTACACGTTCATGAAGAGGCATAGTTGAAGGTTTTCTGCTGTCACCCAAAGCCGGCAGCAAACAGCATGCCAGCCTGAGGTGCCACCTTGAACGCCCGATCGTACATTGGGCAGATCTTGACGACCGCCAGGAGTACGCCGTGGCGCATACTGCTCCTGTCGGTCGGATGGTAGTCACTTGCGCTATTCTGATGCGGCGTGCAGACCGGCAATGTAATTGGCGACAGCGTCGATTTCAGCATCTGTCATACGTTTTGCCACGTTGCGCATCATGGCGTTAGGGTCGTTGGCACGTTCACCTGATCGAAAATAACGTAGTTGATCGGCAGTGTACTGGGCATTCTGACCAGACACGACTGGCCAAACCGCTGCCGGATTACCCATGCCTGTCGGGCCGTGACATGCTGAACAGGCAGCAACGCCTGCTGATGTAATGCCACCGCGATAGATGTTCATACCCAGGGTCAGATTTTCTTCCGCTGCAACACCTTCGATCTTCGGCATCTGAGCGTAATAAGCTGACAGGTCGAGAATATCCTGATCGGTCAGGTTTGCGGCTTGTCCGGACATCAGCGCATTGACGCGACCACCGTCACGGTACTCAGTGAGCTGCTTGGCCAGGTAGCTGGCATGCTGTCCTGCCAGATTCGGATAAGAGGGCTGGATAGCCTTGCCATCAGCTCCATGACATGCGGCACACACAGCTGACTTGGCTTGACCTGCAGCCGCGTCACCTTCAGCGTGAGCAGGACCTGCAAACCAGGCGATCGCCACCATGGCAATAACGAACCAGTTTTTCATTTGGACTCCAGAAACGGAATAGAAAAGGACGAGTACGAAAGGTACGCGGATTTATCCGCAAAAGATTGCACGATTCTAGCCTGATCTCTAGTCGAAATCACCGATTCCACATTTTTTACCTTAGTCTATGAGGGCGGATCACCAGAAGAGCGCATACTTGAATGTTTTGCATCTTGTCATTCATGCCGCGGATAACCCTGTCATTCATGCTGCGGATAACACGGTGCCGACCTTGACGAATGCGACAAGTCAGAGCCCAGAGTTATTAGCCCCCGCAAGGACGCAAGTGGCTAACGTACCCGCGGGTCAAGATCACACCACGGCCGTTTCAGGCTAGCTCATCTCCACTATCTTTCCAGGCGCAAGGTACATGAACACGATTTATTTTGGCGCTCAATTCGAACAAAGCGCAAGCGATCCTTACCAGTGCCCTGAGGCTAAGGTCGAAGTGGCTTTTGCTGGAAGATCGAATGCAGGCAAAAGCAGTGCTATCAATACGATAACGCGCAACCGCAAGCTGGCAAGGACCAGCAAGACGCCTGGTCGCACTCAACTCATCAATCACTTTGCACTGGGAGAAGGCAGATATATTGTGGACTTGCCAGGCTATGGTTACGCGCAAGTGTCCAAAGAGCGCCAGAAACAGTGGCAAGCGTCCATGACGCGTTATTTGATATCCCGCGATTGCCTGCGTGGCCTCGTACTAGTCATGGATATTCGTCATCCGCTGAGTGATTCAGACTGGACGTTGATCGAGCTGCAGCAGCAAGGTCAGTCTGATTTGCATGTGTTGCTCACCAAGTCCGACAAATTGTCGCGCAGTCAGGCAAGTCGAGCCTTGCGCACAACACAGACAGCACTGGAACAAGCCAGTGTGGAAGCGACGATACAGGATTTCTCAGCGTTGAAAAAAAGCGGGCTCGATGACGCGCATTCTGTGCTGGATCATTGGTTGTTCGATATCCCTCTGAATTAGGAAACTGTCTACGAACAGATTTACTGCCTGCGGCGTCCATTGGACAGCCGGTGTGCCGAGTAGAACAGAAATTTATCTGTTACTTTTCGTAACAACTGCTTTGAATCTTCTGAAAATAAACAGGGTTATACTGCACTAATGACGTAACATTTTGTTTTTGCAAGTAATAATTCCACAGCTGTCTCTCCACACCGTTTCTCTATACTATCTTTGCAAGGCGACACTCTGGTGCATTACGGGTTGCTGTCTGTTACCAGGCTGGCACGGAGATGTGTATTTTATAACCATCACCACCGCATCTTTGCCCGTGGTGTCCGCGCCGCTGCTTTGTGAAAGGTCACGGATAGACAGTATCAAAGGTCATTTATTACCTACGCTAGAACACTTCGAGGAGAGTGAATACATGAGTAAGAAAAACACCAGCGCATGGTCACGACGTGACGTGCTGAAGGCCAGTGCGGCGACAACTGCCATCGCGGGCGCCCCCCTGTTTTTTACACGCCATGCCTATGGCGCTGAGTACCTCAACAACCCGGGCGACAGTAGTACAGTGACTCTTGGTTTTAACGTACCTCAGTCCGGCGCTTATGCTGATGAAGGGGCAGATGAGCTGCGTGCCTACAAACTAGCCGTCAAGCACCTCAATGGTGAAGGTGACGGTGGCATGATGAACACCATGCAGCCGAGCGATCTCAAGGGCAACGGAATCCTGGGCAAGAAAGTCGAGTATGTTACAGGCGACACTCAAACCAAGAGTGATGCGGCACGGGCTTCTGCCAAGCGCATGATCGAGAAAGACGGTGTCGTCATGGTCACTGGTGGTTCTTCCTCTGGTGTGGCAGTTGCTGTACAGAGCCTTTGCCAGGATGCAGGTATCATTTTCATGGCAGGACTCACACACGCCAATGACACAACAGGCAAGGATAAGAAAGCCAACGGCTTTAGGCATTTTTTCAACGCCTACATGTCAGGTGCTGCGCTGGGTCCCGTATTGAAAAATGCCTATGGCACTGAACGCAATGCCTATCACCTGACAGCTGATTACAACTGGGGCTGGACTCAGGAACAGTCTATTCAGGCATCTACCGAGTCCATTGGCTGGTCAACCGCTCAAAAGGTGCTGACGCCGGTAGGTGCTGGTGATTTCAGCCAGTACATTACACCGGTACTCAATTCAGGCGCTGATACCTTGATCCTCAACCACTACGGCAAGGACATGATCAACTCCCTGACTCAGGCCATTCAGTTCGGTCTCAAAGACAAGCAGGTTGATGGCAAGGATTTCCAGATCATCGTGCCATTGTTCTCGCGTCTGATGGCGCAAGGTGCTGGCGATAACATCAAGGGTATCTTCGGTTCAACAAACTGGCACTGGTCACTCAGCGATGCGGGTAGCCAGGCCTTTGTTAAATCATTCGGACAGGAATACGGCTTCCCACCATCGCAGGCTGCACATACCTGTTACGTGCAAACATTACTGTATGCAGATGCAGTAGAGCGTGCTGGTACGTTTGAGCCTTGTCAGGTTGTCGCTGCGCTGGAAGGGCACAAGTTTGACGGTCTGGGCAACGGTCCTACTGAGTACCGGGCGGGTGATCACCAGTGCTTCAAGGATGTACTCGTGGTGAAAGGTAAAGAGAACCCGTCTTCACAGTTCGATCTGCTGGAGATTGTTGAGGTCACACCTCGCGCGCAGGTTGAATACCCTGTGGATCATGAAATGTTTGCTGGTGGCGATCTGGGTACGTGTAACAACGGCGCATAAGCGTTGATGCGGTGCGTAGTTAAAACACTGTGCACCGCAGACTTTTTTTAATGGTGGCACCCATGGTGCGCTTGGCCGACAACTATTGTTCGGTGATTCACCACCATCACTGTCGCGCGTGAAGGTACAGACTCGGCGCAGTCTGTACTTTCCCGAATTCTCCTTCGATCATCAAACAGTTTGTCTGCCCTGGTGGCGACAGCTATTCAGGTTTGTATTCCCTGATGATCGACCTTGAACCAAACGGGGTTTGCTCTTGGACGCACTTCTACTACAAGTTCTGAACGGGCTGGACAAAGGTGGGGCCTATGCACTGATAGCGCTGGGATTGACACTGGTTTTCGGTACGTTGGGTGTTGTCAATTTTGCCCACGGGGCATTGTTCATGCTGGGGGCATTCGTTGCAGTATCGCTGGAACGAGTCCTGACGATATCCACAAAAGTCAAAGATGAGAGCATCACGTTCTTTGATGCCTTCAAAGAGGTGCCTATTCTCGAGGCAAAGTTTCCTGTTGTGGGTGGCTTTATTGTCGACTTCTCGGTGCCTTTTGCCATCCTGTTTGCCATACCTATCATGTTGGCGGTGGGCCTGATCATGGAGCGTGGCCTTATCAGGCACTTCTACAAGCGCCCGCACGCGGACCAGATCCTTGTGACGTTTGGTCTGGCCATCATCATTCAGGAAATTATCAAGCACTACTTTGGCGCTAACCCCATACCGCAATCAGCGCCAGACATTGCATCTGGAAGCGCAAACATCGGTGCATTGTTTGGTTTGGGCGAGAATGTTGTCTACCCATGGTGGCGCCTCATTTATCTGGGGTTCTCACTGACTGTCATTGCCGGGGTATTTGCGTTCCTCCAGTTCACGACGTTTGGCATGGTGGTTCGTGCAGGCATGCAGGACAGGGAAATGGTTGGCCTGCTTGGAATAGATATTCAACGACGCTTTACTATTGTTTTTGGGCTGGCCGCTGTAGTGGCTGGCCTGGCGGGGGTGATGTACACACCCATATTGCCGCCTGACTATCACATGGGGATGGATTTTCTGGTTCTCTCCTTCGTAGTGGTGGTTGTCGGGGGGATGGGGTCGCTGGGAGGCGCTGTACTCGCAGGTTTTCTGCTGGGGATATTGCAGTCATTTGCCTCGATGAATGAAATCAAGAGCATCATCCCCGGCATCGATCAGATCATCATCTACCTGGTGGCGGTTGTTGTATTGCTGGTCAGACCTCGAGGTCTAATGGGCCGCAAAGGCATTATGGAAGACTAGGGGATATTCATGAATAAATTATCTGCCGTTTCTGACTGGATTCTGTTTGCAGGCTTTTCGATTGCCGTGTTGACGATGCCTATCTGGCTTGCACCCTTCGGCGCTAACTACCCCGATCTGATGCAGCGATTTGCCATCTTTGGCCTATTCGCCATTGGTTTCAATATCCTGTTTGGGTTAACGGGCTATTTATCGTTCGGCCATGCAGCCTTTCTTGGCATAGGCTCTTATACTGCAGTCTGGAGTTTCAAGCTTCTGACGATGAACGTGCTGCCAGCGGTCATGTTCAGCATTCTGGTGGCGGGTCTGTTTGCGCTTGCCGTGGGCTACATCAGTTTGCGTCGTTCGGGTATCTACTTCTCGATATTGACGCTTGCGTTTGCACAGATGTCCTACAACCTTGCCTATTCTGTTCTTACCCCGATTACCAACGGTGAGACAGGCTTGCAGCTGACATTGTCAGATGCGCGCATCATTGATGCAATGGCGGGCATCGAGGTCACCAGAACGTTGCCATTCACCAATCTTTTTGGAATAAGGATGAGTGGTATGCCCGGGTTCTACTTTTGTGCGGTGGTTTTGATCATCGGGTTCTTTATTTCCATACGTATCTTTCGCTCGCCGTTCGGGACGATGCTCAAAGGCATAAAGTCAAACCAGACACGGATGTCCTATACGGGGTTGAACACACGCCCCTATCTGCTTTGGGCATTCATTATTTCAGGTATGTATGCCGGTCTTGCCGGTGCACTGATGGCGGTTACCGATCCTCTTGCAGGTGCAGAACGCATGCAGTGGACCGCATCGGGTGAGGTGGTGCTGATGACTATTCTTGGTGGTGTAGGAACATTGGTTGGGCCCTTTCTGGGAGCAGCTTTCATCAAGTACTTCGAAAACATCTTCTCTGCCTACAACACAACGAATCTAAATCAGATATTCGACTTTCTCCCTGAAGGTATGCGGGCGGTTGTTGTCGATGTCGCTGGATTGTTTGTCGGTAGTGGCTGGCATCTGACGCTAGGATTGCTGTTCATGGTGACAGTAATCTTTCTACCCGGTGGAATCATGGAAGGCGTACGTCGCATTGGTGCGCTGGCCAGTGGCAAGGGCAGGAAAGACAAGTCAACGGCTGCAACGACAGTCGCTGGCGAACACTCTTAGAGGAACAGATCATGGAAAACACAGTCTTGCATGTCGCTGATGTGCACAAGAGTTTTGCTGGTCTTCATGCGCTTAGTGATATTGATCTGTCGGTGCGCGAAGGTGAAACTCACGCCATCATAGGGCCTAACGGGGCTGGCAAGTCAACGCTGCTTAATGTCTGCATTGGACGACTGAAGCCGGATTCCGGGCATGTTGTCTTTGACGGTGAAAATCTCACCGGTAAACAGCCACATCAGATTAATCAACTGGGTGTGGTGCGCGTGTTTCAGACGCCAGAGATCTTTCCGGAACTGACACTGCTTGAAAATGTCATGATTCCGATTCTTGCCAAGCGCGATGGTGCATTCAAACTACGCTGGTTCAAGCGTTTTTCCAGTGAGAAAAGTGTGCAATCGCAGGCGGAGGAAGTGCTCACGGATCTTGGCCTGGGTGAACTGACCGGTAACGAGGCAGGAAGCTTGTCGCGCGGTGATAAGCGACGACTGGAACTTGCCATGGGGCTTGCTCAAAAGCCTCGCCTGCTGCTGCTCGATGAGCCCACAGCCGGCATGGCGCGCCATGATACGAATGCCACCATCGAGCTGCTGAAACGCATCAAGGCCGGCGGCATGACCAAAGTCATTATCGAACATGACATGCACGTTGTTTTCAGTCTGGCAGACAGGATCACCGTGCTCGCTGGTGGGCGCATTATCTGTCAGGGAACTCCCGAAGAAGTCAAAGCCGATCCGCGGGTCAAGGAAGCCTATCTGGGCGAGGAGCAAGTGTAATGAGTGCCACAGCAGCAAACACTACGACTGACGCAGCCGCTGAGTACTTTCAGGTTCAGGGACTACAAGCGTATTATGGCGATAGTTACATAGTCCAGGACATATCGTTTTCAGTAAAGGAAGGTGAGATCATAGCGCTGCTGGGGCGCAATGGCGCAGGTAAAACATCCACATTACGCGCGATTGCGCGTGCCGATAATCCGGAATTGCGCAGTGGCACTATCCACCTTCAGGGCCAGTCAATCCATGACAAGAAGGATTTTGAAGCAGCCCTTGCAGGTATTCAGCTTGTGCCAGAGGATCGGCGCATCATCCCCGGACTGACGGTCGAGGAGAATCTAGACATCGCGCGTATTGCAGGCGATTCTGGTTGGGACTACGAACGTATCTATAGCCTTTTTCCGCGGCTCAAGGAGCGACGTAAGCAAGAGGGCACTACCTTATCCGGAGGCGAACAGCAAATGTTAGCTATCGGACGAGCTTTGGCACGTGATATCAAGCTGCTGCTGCTTGATGAGCCTTATGAAGGTCTTGCACCTGTTGTGCGACACGATATTGAAAAAGCACTGCTTGAAATCAAGAGTATGGGTATCACCACCATTCTGGTTGAGCAAAATGCCGTGGCAGCCCTACGACTCTCCGACTCGGCACTTATTCTTGATACCGGCGAGATCGTGTTTAGCGGTACTGCCAAGGAAGTGCTGGACAACGAAGATTTGCGCCATGAGTATCTGGCCATATAGACTGCTGTAATCTAACCCTCAGAGTCGCTTGTGCCAACACAGGTGGCTTTGCTGAAATGCTAGCCAATTCGGCCCATGCCGAATTGTTGCGTCTGCTCTTCCTGGTTTTCGTCCTCAGGCTCAGGGTCAGGCTCCATTTCCAATGCTAGTTCGAACGCTTGTGCAGCCGCTTCAAGATTGGCGACGCCCGCCTCATCACTGCTTGAATCGTTTGCCGCTTTGTGACTGGCTATCCGTTTAGCCATGACAGCATGTATGCTGTCGGCAGGTGCTGCGTCGGCAGCGGCCTCTTTTTCATCACCCGAAGCCGTCTGACTCTCTTGCTGCTTGGCGTCCGCTGCAGCCTTTGCCGCAGCAACCTGGCTTGGCAGTTGACCTCTGAGCAGGAGATCACTCTGGTCCTCAGTGTTGCTAGGACCTGATAGTTTGAAGCGAAGGCGAAGATTGTTGGCAGAGTCTGAGTTTTTCAGTGCCTCTTCCTGTGTAATGCGGCCTGCCTGGGCAAGATCAAACAGCGCACTGTCAAACGTTTTCATGCCCTGGTTTTCGGACTTCAGCATGGCCTCTTTGATATCAGACAACTGATCTTTCATTATCATCTGCTTGATGGTATGCGAGCCCAGAAGGATCTCAATCGCCGCACAACGTTTTCCGTCCACCGTGGGTACGAGGCGTTGCGAGACGATAGCTCTGATGTTGTTGCCAAGATCATGCAGCAGTTGGGCTTTTCTTTCTTCAGGGAAAAAATTGATGATCCTGTCCAGTGCCTGATTTGCATTGTTGGCGTGTAGCGTAGAAATGGCAAGATGACCCGTTTCTGCAAACGCTACCGCGTGTTCCATTGTTTCACGGTCACGTATTTCGCCAATAAGAATGACGTCAGGTGCCTGTCTGAGTGTGTTCTTCAATGCTGCATGAAAACTGTTTGTATCAACGCCCACTTCACGCTGATTGACGATACATTTCTTGTGGGGGTGAACATACTCAACCGGGTCTTCAATGGTGATGATATGACCGCCTTTGAACGAATTTCGATGATCAATCAGTGCAGCCAGAGAAGTCGATTTGCCAGAACCTGTGCCACCGACAAATAGTACAAGTCCGTTTTTGGCAGTGATGACTTCTTTGAGGATTTCTGGCAAGCCCAGGTCGTCGAAGCGTGGTATTTCAGTTTGTATGTTTCGAGCAACCAGAGAGACCTCATTGCGCTGCTTGAATATGTTCAGCCGAAATCTGCCAATACCTTCCAGCGCGATTGCAAGGTTCATCTCCAGTTCGCGGTCGAATTCCTCACACTGCTCATCGTTCATGATCTCGCGGGCAATGGCTTCAACCTCACCCCGTTCGAACGGGGTGTCACTCAGTGCCGTCAGCTCGCCGGAGAACTTTGCGCTGGGTGGCGCACCGGTGGCAAGGTACAGATCGGAGCCATCGAAATCAACCAGACGTTTGAGCAGGGCATTGATATCCATGAATGATTATTTTCCGGGGTTTGGGCAGGACGGTGTTTGTTTATCGGCCAGCGGAAGCTGATATTGATCGCTGCAGGTGGGCGTGATTGGCGGGTATTAGCGCAAATCAGCGCGCGTGCCAATAAACTCTGGACACAGTACGCTTGAATTCGTCCACAGCGGTTTTGTCGACAAATATCTGTACCGAATCTGTCCCTTTGACCAGCAGAGGAACTGGGCTGCCAGGAATCCCCTGAGTATTGAGCTTGGAGGCCCGCCGCAAGCGCCGTTGTTCGTCAGACGAGTCGCTCTCTTCGGCCGGATTGGCTGAGTCAATGATATCGTCGTCTGATTCGATCACCGTCGCGTCGATGACATCCATGACATAAAAAACACCGGTCGACTCAAAATTGCAGATCTCGTCAGAGGCTTCAGTGTTCGGCTTGTAAGTGGTTGCCATGACCTTGCCTTCATAGGTCAGAACTGTCGACAATGATTTTTCATTGTCTGATAGCCGAATACGCCAGCCGCGTGCCTCTTCCAATGATTTTGCTGCGCTCCTGGCTACCCTGCTGGTGCCAGACTGAATAGAGTTGTCGGTTGCATCGAATAAATCGTTGGGCGTTACCGTGGCAAAGTTGTCGGCGGGCCTGCCTTTATTGATGTCAGTGTCTCTGATCATGTAGAAATTGTTTGTTACACCGGATAGCAAGGGGTCGGTGCGGTTGCCCGAGCCGATGGTGACAGACAGAAAACGCTTTCCCGGGATGCCGTTGAGCGCCACGCTTGGAGGGTAGAAGAATGGCTGGTGGTGGTTGTCTGCCAGGTTGGCAAGGCGCGTTATAGCCGGTGCTTGTGAGATATCATCAAAATCCACACGCCATAGCTGACCACCCAGATCACCGACGTAAAGTCTGTCAGCGAGTGAATCACCATCGCTATCAATCAGGGTCAGGTCAGAGGGTATCGAGTACCGCATATTGGTATTGTCGTTGGCATCGATGCGCCACAGTAGTTCGCCTGACTCGCTGACCATGTAGATCGCATTGCCTCCGGATGCAACGGGCGCATTCACATCATCCTGTGCACCAGCATCAAAGCCTCCTGCAAAGGCCAGCACGCGGCGTTTTTTACCATTATGCAAAACGTTGATCAATGACATGCGAGACCAGCTTTGGGCAAGTCGTTCAAAGCCGGGAGTCTGATCGTCAATTACCCACTTGAGAACTGGTGCCTGCGGGTTGCTGACATCCATCGCATAGTACGCATTGCCGCCGCGTCGCATGCCGAAATACAGCATAACGCTTTCGCCCGAATCAACGATGCCATCGTTGTCCGTATCATCATGCCAGCGTGTGATAGCACCGTCGAGGCCATAGATATGGCCACCGGTTGTCTGGTTTATGCGTAGATCATTAAGGTTCTTGAGAAGCCTCTTTGGCATGAACGCGAACAGTTCGTCGCCGCCCGTGCTATCCCCACTGCCTTTGAGCGTTGGACTGCTTGCATCAATGGCGTGCAACAAACCCTGGTTTGTCATTATGAAAACAACTTGCTGAGTACCGTAGTCAACACTGACACTGCTTGTGTGCAGGGGGGCGCCCATGGGCGCGTTCTGAATCCAGTCCAGCGAAGCCTTGCGCGCATTGTTTGCATCGCCGTTCAGGCCCAACATGCCATGGGTAATGAGGGTGTTGGATGCGCGTAGTCTTGTGTCCTGTTGTTGTCCACTGAGACGCACACCATTTGGCTGGATGGTGTCGCCCAGGTAGGTATACAGGTTACGGCTGCCATCCAGAAGTTTTGCAGATGCGCCGCCTGCGTCCATGTCGTCGCCATCAGCTTGTGCTGACCAGAAGCTCTGCGCGTTGTTGGCGAACTTACTGCCGCTGACCGCAGCGTTGCCATTAATGTCTTCAAGCCCGTTGGCCCCAACAAAATACCCTTTAAGGTTGCCTTGCCATGCGCGGCTTATGCTGGGAGCAAACAGACTGTAGTACACGCGATCCTTGTGAGAGAAAGAGGACTTGTCAACATCAACTGAGATGCCTGAAAAATTCTCGTTACTACGGCTGATATCTCGAACAATAGCTGCCAGAGCACTATTGAGCTGCTCAGGTTCTTCAGCATTGAAAAATTTCCCCTCGCCTTCAGTAGCCAGACGTCTGAGATAGTTCTGTCCAAATCCATTGATGTTGAAACCGATCGTATAAGTTTTTACTCGTGCTTTGGGCACGTAGGGATTAACCACTTGTGTAGCCAGTGATCGGACAATCTCAATTGCACAGTTACCTTGATCAGCCGTTTCTGTGCTACCTGCAAATATCGTATTAGTCAGATTCTCGCAAGAATCAAAACTACCGACAAGACTGTTGAGTGAAGCCCCCTTGTTGATAACGGTTGGCTCACCATCTGTTATCAGAACAATTGCGTTGTTCTGGGCCTCACAACTATCAGAAATGGGTGAGTTAAATCGTGGCGTCTGCCATGTTTCGCTTCGCTCGTATTCGCAGCGCTTGTAATTGCCCCATAGATTATTGGTTAATTCAAAGCCCGGTGTGGCAGGGTCATTGGCTGTTAATGTCTCGCAGCTTGAAACAATTTTCTGCTCGCAAAAATCGGGACCACCTGAACCAGAGTAGTCATTGCAGTAGAAGCTCCTTGAGCTATTATTGCTCCACGCGTCGGAGGGGCTATAGGTAACAGCCAGAGAGGCGCGATAGTCGCCGCCAGTATAACGCTCTTTGTTGATATTCCAGGTAGGAGGGCGGTGTCGGTTGGGTTTGTTGACGGGCGAGTCGCTGTGCGTTACCGGATCTCCCCGAAAATACTGGGCCGCTTCAACTAGGGCATCAACGGTGGCTGTGCTACCGCCAGCAGTGCGTTCTTCCACACGCTGCTTGATGATGTCCTTGACGGTAAATTGCCCGGCGGGGATGTCTACATCAATGCCATTGGCATCAGCGTTAAGATCGCTGATAGGCCAATTGATGCCTGTGGCCTGTTTATCAAACAATGAACCGATACCCGCGTTAATCTTGTCCGAGTTGTTGTCAAGAATCTGATTCATGGCGCTCTTGAGAACAGAAATTCGCGAAGGTCCGTTTCCTGTTGAACGGAAAACCCCTGACGTGTCCCATCCCATGCTGCCCGAATAATCCAGCACGAACAGAATGTTGGGTTTTTGCTGTTTGTTGACGCTTGCCTTGTACACATCGATGTCGTCTGCGTGTGCACTGATGCCGATTACACTGACAAAAACGGCTGCAAGCAGGCTGGTGTTACGCGCATTTGCTGGAACACCCAACTTCATCCTTTCCATTCTCTACAAACCCCATGCAGGCAAAGCAGGACTGAGGCATGATATGCGTCAGCTCCTGAGCGATAGACTTATCTAAAAGGAAGATCGGCAGATTGACACTGCTGCTTTAGTCCGGAGCATGTCTTCAGTCAGGTGCAGAAACGGACGCTGGGTCATTGATTACTCTAACGCCCGTTATTCGCGCAAGTGTGAATTGACGCAGTATACTGGCGGATTCTTGGCGGTACCTTGCTCATTGTGTGACCGAACTTGCTCTGCAGATTGTCAATATCCTTGCGCCCAGTATGTTGCTTGCGCTTATTGGTCTTAGTTGGTTTCACAAGGGGCCAGAGTTTCCCGTGCCGTTTGTTACAGCGCTGGTCATCAACGTCTCGATGCCTGCTCTGTTATTTCACACGCTGGCAAGTTCCACGGTATCCATTGGCTCTTTAGGCATCATGGCGATGGGCGCTGCCATGACGCACACGATATTTTCAATCGTCACGATTGTCTTGCTGAAGCTTGCGCGCAAGGATTGGCGATTGTGCGTTGCCCATGTGGTGGGTAATACAGGGAATCTTGGATTGCCAGTGTGCTTTCTGGCTTTTGGTGATGAAGGTCTGGCTTACGCCATGACGTTCTTTGCTGTGCAGTGCCTGTTACTGTTCAGCGTGGGCGATACCATTATTTCCGGTGCCTTGAATCTGCAACGTATTGTGCGCTCACCCATCTTGCATGCAGTCTGGCTAGGTGTGCTGGTTCGTTCTCTGAATATCGAGTTGCCAGTGATTGTCGCGCAAACCCTGCAGTTGCTGGGACAGATTGTCATCCCGATCATGCTGATTACGCTGGGTGTGAGCCTGGCAGGCATGCGCGCAGCACAATTGCCATCCAACATATTCTGGGCGGTGATCCGTACCGTTCTGGCGTTGAGTGTCGGGGTCGGAGTAGCGCATCTGCTGGGGTTGACAGGTGTTGCTCGCGGCGTGTTGATCATTGAGACCGTGGTGCCGGTAGCTGTGTTCAACTATCTGCTTGCCATCAAGTACGGTCGTGATAGCAGCGAGGTGTCAGGCATGATTCTCGTCACCCACCTCGCTGCTATCGTCTATCTGCCGCTGGTGCTGGCCTTCGTGCTCTAGCCCGAAGCGGTGTTTCAATTAGTGAAGTTACTCACGGGCGCGCATAACGCTAAGCGTCGTAGGAGGTGCTGGCAATTCCAGAGCCACTGCCAATCCAGTCCGTGTGGTGCCATTGTCCATCACCGTCCACTAGCTGATAGGTGTGCGCACCAAAGTAATCACGTTGCGCTTGCAACAGATTGGCTGGCAGACGTGCGTTACGGTAGCCATCATAGAAAGCCAGCGCAGAACTCATCGCAGGAACCGGAATACCTTGTGCGACAGCTTCGCCAACTACACGACGCCAGCTGGTTTGTGTCTGATGAATCTGGTTGCTGAAGTAGTCATCAAGCAGCAGGTTGGCTAACGTATCGTTCTTGTCGAAAGCAGCTTTGATATCATCCAGAAACGCCGAGCGGATGATGCAGCCGCCACGCCACATCTGGGCAATAGCCCCGTAGTTCAGGTTCCAGTTGTGTTCTGCAGCAGCTGCCTGCATCAGCATGTAGCCTTGTGTGTAAGATATTATCTTGGCAGCAAGCAGCGCCTGGCCCAGAGGCTCCAACCAGTCAGCAGCCACCAATGTACTTTTCTGGTCGGGGCCTCTCAATACTGCCGAAGCTTGTACGCGCTCTTCCTTGATAGCCGATAGTGCCCGGGCAAATACCGCTTCACCGATCAGTGTTAAAGGGATGCCCAGCTCGAGCGCATTGATGCCTGTCCATTTGCCCGTACCTTTCTGGCCGGCCTTGTCCATGACACGGTCCAACACAAATCCGTCTTCATCCTGGAAGGCTAGAATATCCGCAGTAATCTCGATCAGATAACTGTCCAGATCACCCTTGTTCCATTTGGCAAATGTCTGTGCCATAGCCGCATTGTCCATGCCCAGAGCGCTTTGCATGAAGTGGTAGGCTTCGCAGATCAGCTGCATGTCGCCATACTCGATACCGTTATGTACCATTTTTACAAAGTGACCGGCACCACCATCGCCGACCCAGTCGCAACAAGGATCGCCCGCATCGGTTTTTGCAGCAATGGACTGGAATATGGGTTTGATGGCAGGCCAGGCATCACTGTGTCCTCCGGGCATCAGGGAGGGGCCATGGCGCGCGCCCTCTTCACCACCAGACAC
>CAYGSW010000090.1:0-20444 GCA_964352535.1 uncultured Granulosicoccaceae bacterium
GGTGATGGGATGCACCATTCTGGCAGTGGGACTCTCGGCGGCAGAATTCGTACGTTTTAACGAGAACCGAGCGTTTGAACGTAACTTTCGAGATCAGACACAAAAGCTGGTGTCTATGCTTTCAGTAACGTCACTGGATGCAATCCTCAGTGAAGATCGCCCTGTGCTGGAAACAACCATCAAGCAACTTACCGATAACGATGCGGATGTCGAAGCGGTCTATATCTACAACGAGAACGACGAAATTCTCACCGAGTGGAGACGCAGTGATTTCATTGATGAATCACTGTGCCTGGATTTTTCTCACGATGTTCTGCTCGAAGGAGAGTCTTTTGGACGCATTGATGTCACATGGAACGTACAGCGCCAGCAATCTGAAATCCGTGAATACGCTACCAAGATCTATCTGTACGCCGCTGGCATTTCACTTATCCTTGCACTGTTAGTCGTAGGCCTGATAAACGGGCTGGTTGTCACACCGATAAGTACTATTCACAATTATCTGCTGCTGCTGCAGGCCAATAGGGCCGGTGAACAGCTTGAGGTCGTTGCGGCTCGCGAACTGATTGATTTAAGCAGTTCGGTGAACGAGCTGGGCAGCATCCTCGAGTTGCGCAAACAGAAAGAGAAAGAACTGGAAGAAGCTTCTCGAGCCAAATCTGAATTTCTTGCCAACATGTCGCACGAACTGCGCACTCCGATGAACGGTGTGTTGGGTATGCTCTCGCTGCTGCAGGGCACCTCACTGGATCCTGAACAAACGGAACAGGTCAAGATTGCTACGACATCGGGGCGCTCCCTGTTGACATTGATAAACGATATCCTGGATTTCTCAAAGGTAGAGGCAGGCAAACTCGAATTCGAGAAGATCGACTTCAACTTGCAAGATGTTGTTGAAGGGTGTGCAGCCTCACTGTCCGAGCAAGCCAATGGCAAGGGACTGGAGTTGCTCTGCCACATCAATGGTGAAGTTCACCAGAATGTCCAGGGTGACCCCACACGTCTATGTCAAGTACTCACCAACCTGATGGGCAATGCTGTAAAATTCACCAACCATGGAGAGGTGGCTGTTACGGTCAATAAGCTGAGTACAACAGATAACGGTACACGGCTGCTGTTCTCAATCACTGACACGGGTGTCGGTATCAAGCCGTCGTCGCTCGACACGGTGTTCCAATCGTTTGCACAGGCAGATGGTTCAACGACTCGCAAGTACGGAGGAACCGGCCTGGGTCTGGCCATCAGTCGTCGGCTGATCGAGGGCATGGGCGGCAAAATCGGAGTGACATCGACGCTGGGAGAAGGCAGCAATTTCTGGTTTGAGCTAACACTGCCCTGTACAGGTGACACGCTGACGCAAATCGCTCGTCGCCAGACGGTAGATGCCCAACGCGTATTGCTCGTCGAGGGTAATCACACATTTGCAAAGCATTTACAGACACTTCTGGCCGAATTGTCTCTGGCAACAACGACTGTCGATACAGGTGCGCAAGCACTCGATGTGACTCGCAAGGCCGTCGACAGTAACAACGCTCCTGACATCATCCTGTTTGGTGCCAGACTTAGCGATATGCCAGGAGAAGTATTTGCACGATGCATTGATGCTGATCCACTGTACGACAACATACGCCTAGTGCCCATGGCTTACGTGACCGATCAGGTAGCGGAGCTATATCCTCACAAGAATGTGCGCATTGCAGCCCAGATTACCAAGCCTGTAAAGCGCTCTGAACTTGGCAAACTGCTCAACTGTGCCATGCGAAACGAACGTGCCGAAACCCCTGCTGAAGACGCCAGTAGCCATGCTCGCAAGCAAGCCTACTCGAAATTAAAAATACTGGTTATAGAAGACAACGCAGTTAATCAGGAAGTGGCTCTGGGTATGCTGGCGAAAATCGGCTTCTCGGCTGACGTCGCCGACAATGGCCAGCAAGGTATTGATCGGCTTGCCTCGGAGCACTTTGATCTTGTGCTGATGGACTGCCAGATGCCAGTACTTGATGGTTATGCCGCGACCAGAGCACTGCGTGATCGAGAAAGACAAAACTCAGATAACCGTATGCCCGTTATCGCACTGACAGCCAACGCCATG
The DNA here is from genome assembly GCA_964352535.1 of uncultured Granulosicoccaceae bacterium. Classification (GTDB taxonomy): domain Bacteria; phylum Pseudomonadota; class Gammaproteobacteria; order Granulosicoccales; family Granulosicoccaceae; genus Granulosicoccus. The sequence continues at coordinate 2,093 of CAYGSW010000090.1, forward strand.
ACTGGAGATGCCGAAAAATGCCTGGCAGCCGGAATGGATGACTACCTGTCCAAACCTTTTGAGGAGCACGCACTTGAAGAAAAAGTCGTGTTCTGGCTTTCAACCCACCTGTCAGAGCTGATGGCTGATGCTCAAGCAGTCGATCTCGATAGAGCAGCGTGAGGGGCCTATGATGAATACTATTAGAAAAAGCAAATTGCCCATCATGCAATACCATCGCACCACGCCAATTCGAAGAAGCTGCCTAATAGGGACTGCAGCCTTACTGATATACAGTAGCCATGCGTTAGCTATTCCGTCGCCTGATCTGGTCATCAACCTATCTGCAAGCGTGGCACAACTGTTAGGACTGCTCAGCGTGGTCTTTGGCGGCTTTGCCATGTCAGCCAAGAAAAGAGCCAAGAAAAAACCTGCAGGGACATCGCTTGGCAGCAAGATAGCATTTGGAATGTGTGGCGTGATGCTGGTAGCTTCACTGGCTGCCAACGCTTTGCAATACACAGGCTCTGTGGATTTGAAGAACAAGAGACTCCATACCAACCTGGTACGTAAGTCTGTTGAAAATGGCGAAACGGTTGGTGATGTCAGTCTCAAGACACTCTCCTTCAGCGAGCAACTGACGCATCCTCAAGGCATCACAACTGATACGTTGGCACAATGGCTCGAGGATGATGTGCCGTTAAACATCATCGATGTGCGTGAAAACGAGGAATTTGAAACCGGGGCTATCGAAGGTGCACAACATCTTCGCTACCCCGACGTTCTGTCACGTGCCTCGCTATTCCCCGACAACATGAAAACCCTACTCTTGTGTTACTCAGGTAACCGTAGCTCAGAGTTGTGTGAAGAGCTTTCTGCACAGGGAAAGCAATGCAACTTCATGATGGGTGGCTATGAGAAGTGGCTTACCGAGTCACGCACGTTGTCATCATCAGTGGATCTGACCATGGCCAATCTGCGTCAGCTACCTGATTTCAATAACAAGGATGTATTGCTGGATACGCCGGATGTGCACAGGCTGGTTAACGAACAGGGTGCCGCGTTTCTGGATGTTCGCTACCCTAATGATTTTGTAAAAGGACACTTGCCAGGTGCCACCAACATCACCATGCGCGCACTGAGTAGTGCCGCACTTGCAGAACGTATTGATTCACTGGAAGATAAGCCGTATATTGCTGCGTGTTACGACAAACGCAGCTGCTTCTACAGTCAGCTGATCGGCTTACGGCTTGAGCGTGCAGGGCTGCAATTTTTGGGTCGCTATACCGTACCGCATGAATACTACATACCCAAAAGCAGTAGTCGAGCACATGTACAGGCCTGGCAGGCAAGTCAGGAGCAACTGACACTGGCTAGCTTTATTGTCGCACCCATGCAGAAAGTGCTTAACAAACTGGTTGATGTTACTGGTCACTATGCGCTGGCACTGCTGGGCATTGTTCTGATGATTCGTCTGGTGTTGCTTCCGCTGTCATTAAAAGCCGAACGGGACACACGAGTACAAAAGTCACTGGCAGGACGCATAGAAGATATTAAGGATGAGCTTGGTGAGCACCCTCGAGCGATGACAGAAGCCACCATGCAACTCTACAAGCGCTACAAGATCAGGCCCATAATCAATATACTGGCAAGCCTGTTTCAGCTCAGCCTGATGCTGTTGTTCTATTCTGCCGTCAACAAAAGTGCTGCTGGCTGGTCGCACGACTTCCTGTGGTTTGGCAGCGCCTCGGGCACCGACCCGCTCATGATCATGCCGATACTGGCTGCGGCCCTGTTTGTTGGCGTGTTGGCTGCACAGAGCCCGGCAAAAACCTTACGCAAGACCTTACTATATGTATTAGGGGGTGTGGCCTTGTTGTGGCTCTTGCAGGCACTGAGTGCTGCCGTCAACCTGTACCTGGCCATCAGCATGTTGTTTCTGATTGCACAGAGCGCGTTCTTCAAGGTGCTTGGAAACAAACTCGAATGGGATACCGCTGGTACGGACAAGACAAACACCATTGAGGATACCGGCCTGATTCCGTTGGCGCACGCACACTACCTGCCACAATCCACTGGCAAGAAGGCTGCGCGTCTGGGTCAGTTGATTGAAGCTGGCTACAATGTACCTGACGGTTTCGTATTCACCAGTGAGATCACTAACCGCACTCGCACGCAGCCTGGCAAGGCCTTGCTGAAATCAGAAGAGACAAAGCTGCTCCACAAGCTATGGAAAAAACTGTCCACAAAGCAGGTTGCCGTGCGCAGCTCCGGCGCTAACGAAGATGGCGAGGACAGCAGCTTTGCCGGTGTATACGAATCGATACTGAACGTCTCACGCGAGAGACTGGAAGATGCTGTCAAGGAAGTGTATGAATCACTGGGGTCGGACAGATCCGCAGCGTATACGCAAAGCACTACTATCGACGGCGGTGTAGCTGAGCTGGATCAGGGCGGCGTTGTCGTGCAAAAGATGGTGCCCGCAGAGTACGCAGGTGTCATGTTCACAGAGCATCCAGCCACAACCGGTGCCATTATGATCGAGATGGTCACAGGCCTTGGTGAGGATCTGGTCAGCGGCAACGTTACACCTGATACCTTTACGTATGGCAAATTGACTGGTGAGATGCTGGTAGAGGAATCCAGTGTCGCTACACCAGCGCCTATTGAGCTGGCGCCGCTGCTGGCATTGGGCCGCGAGCTGGAAGCCATGTTTGGTCAACCCCAGGATATCGAATGGGCCTATGCAAAAGGCAAGTTCTATCTATTGCAGGCACGCGATATCACGCGTTCGGTCAGTACTGGAAACTCCTTGAAGAGCCTGGCCGAGAAAGAACGCAGCCGACTACTGAATAACCTGCTGGGCACGCGAAAGCGGTTTCGTAAAAGCGAGAAGATTGATCCTGCAGAGCCGGTATACGTTCAAAGCGAGCTCTCCGAATTGCTGCCCCGACCTACACCCTTGAGTGCTGATTTGATGGAACGGTTATGGTCAGCGGGTGGAAGCACAGACCTTGCCTGTCAGGAATTAGGTATTCCCTACAACGTTCACTATCGCTCCATGCCTTATATCAACACCATTTTCGGCTGGACGTATGTCAACAAGCATGAAGAAAAACGCCGCCTGGGTAAAGGTCCTGGCGCCATGGCTTCGTTCCATCTATCGCGCAATGCCGAATCTTTGCAAAGTCAATTTCGCGATGAGTTTCTTCCACAGTTTCAGTTCGAGATGGTCGAGCGCAGTGCGATAGCCATGGAGAGACTGTCACTCGAAGCGGCAACGCAATTGTTCAAGGCCTGGGTTTACCGCTTTGTCGAGGAAACGTACTGCGAGGCAGAGCGTATTAATATCAGCGCTGACTTTCATATGAAAACCGCATTGGACAAACTGAAGGCGGCCAAGCTTGAACCCACCAAATACCTGAACGATCACGAAGAAACGGTTGTCAGTCGTGCGATGTCACTGCTCAACCGCGACAACGTGACGGCCGAAGGAATCGAGGAGTTCTTGCTGACATTTGGTCACCGGGCGCCGCTGGACTACGAATTGGCAGAACCCCGATTCAGTGAGGACATGAACCTTGTTCGCCAGTACATTGAGCGCAGTACACAAAGCGCCACCGTCCATCACGAAGACACGGCGGCAGAGCTGCCTGACAGCAAGGTGCTCAAGATCAGCGTAAAAAGGGCAAAGGACTTCATGCGCCTCAAAGAGGAAGCCAAGCATTATTGCCTGATCGAACTGGCGCAGATCCGAAAACTGCTCATCGCAATCGACAACAAACTTGCACTGGATGGCCGCATCTTTCAACTCACCCTCGATGAGATTGCAGAGCTTTCCAACCCGACGGCATTCGGGCAACTACAACGAATCGCCGATGAGCGCTATGAGGCGTCCATTGCGTGGAAATCACTTCAGCTACCTGCATCCTTGTCCATTACTGATCTGGAACGCATCGACATGTTGACGGGAAATCGTCCTGGCGTTGTCACCCAGGGCGACCTTGCGGGCAAACGCGTTGCCGGCGAAGAGGAAGTTGTGGGTACTGTTCGGGTGATTACTGAGTTGGATCAGATCAACACGTTCAAGCAAGGCGAGATTCTCGTTGCCCGCATGACCGACCCCACCTGGTACCCCCTGTTTGGTCAGGCACGCGGAATTATCACCGAGGTTGGTGGATGGTTGAGTCACGCAGCCATTGTTGCCCGTGAATTTGATCTGCCGGCCATCGTTGGCGTGAACGGCGCATGCAACAGGTTGCAAACAGGCGATGTGGTGAAAATGACGCTTGCAGGTACTATTGAACAGGTGTCTGAGCGACGTTCCGACGACTCGCCGTTGCGCACCAGACAGGCGACTGCTGCAAACGACAGCACCCTTGATGATCTGGCCGAAGGCGAGCGTGAACAACGCAACGTGTATCAGCTCACGGCTCGCAAGCTGTTCAGCTACAGCCAGAGTGTCGAACGGCGAGCCATGAAGCAGCGCGTCAGCGACCGACGCTCACAACCACGCCATACAGAGAGCGGTGAACTGCAGGCAGATCGCCGACTGGCCAACCGCCTGGCAAACGCTGAGCAACTGCGCAAGGCGGGTTAAGTTGCCGCAGGGAGCTCACCGGCCAGAGCGCTTGCTGAGCACAGGTTTGTGCGCTGATACGATCAGCTTGTAACGGCTCAAAACCTGAGAACCAGTCGATTTTTTTGGCTGATACAAGCACTGAGCACCATCAGCAATTTATTCCTTCATATACACAGTGTTTTGCCTGTGTTGTAATTACAAATCAGACTTTCGCGATTTTTTTGAAAGACCTGCTTGTACTTACATCCTCTGGAGGAAATCAAACTATGTCACGACGTAAATTCCTTGCTGGCAGTGCAGCTGGCCTGACGGCGGTTGCAGGCTCTGGCCTGATCACCTCGGCACCGGCTATTGCCCAGTCCAAAGTAAAGCTCACTGTTGTCTCTACCTGGCCACGTGACTTCCCTGGTCTGGGAACAAGTGCACAGCGTCTGGTGGCTCGAATTTCCGAACTCTCTGAAGGTCGGATCGAAACAGAATATTTCGCAGCTGGCGAACGTGTCGGCGCATTTGACTCCTTCGATGAGGTTGCCTCAGGTAACGCTCAGGCCTATATTGGCGCTGACTACTACTGGAAAGGCAAGCATCCTGCCTGGGCCTATTTCACGGCAGTTCCCATGGGACTGACAACGACCGAGTGGACAGCCTGGATCAAGTTCATGGACGGTCAGGCTCTGTGGGACGAAGTGGGTGACGAATTTGGCATCAAGTGCCTGCCTTGCGGTTCGACCGGTTGCCAGATGGGTGGCTGGTTCAACAAGGAAATCGAATCCGCTGACGACCTGAAAGGTCTGAAAATGCGAATTCCCGGACTGGGCGGCGATGTCATGGCCAAGCTCGGAGCCTCTCCGGTATCACTACCTGGTGGGCAAATCTACGAAAACCTGGTCTCTGGCGCTATCGACGCGACTGAGTGGGTTGGCCCATACAATGACTACTTCATGAAGTTTTATGAGGCGGCCAAATATTACTACGCCGCTGGCATGCACGAGGCAGGCAGCTCGCTGGCATTTGGCATGAACAAGGAGTTCTGGGAGGGTCTGTCCAACATAGACCAAGCTGTCATAACGGCCTGCTGCTACGAAGAGCACGCTAACCAGTACGATGAAGCCACTGCCCGTAATGGCGAATACCTGCAGAAAATGATCAATGAAAACGGTGTTGAGTTACGCCAGTTCAACGACGAGACGTATGACAGCTTCGGCGAAGCGGCTGAAGAAGTCTTTGAGGAGACACGTGATCACAGCGAGCTGGCTGCCAAAGTGCACGACAGTTTCGCCAAGGCGCGTACCGAACTTGGCACCTGGATGATGAATGCTGGCGTCGGTTTCAGCAACCAGCGCAATCGCGTTCTCGATCTGTAGTTGTAGTAGCACTTTCGGCAAGTCCGCGATGGTGGACAGGGCCAATGCAGCCTTGTCCACCGTCTTCACGACCAGACTGACTCAAACGCACCATCCGCCTCCAGAAAACCTAATCGATCGCTCATGTGGGCTCGTCTTGCCAGTGCTTTGCGGTACTGACGTGGCATTTGAGCGATGAAAAAATGATCGCTTATGGATACGCAGCAGCAGACCCTCCCTCCCGCCTTCCTGACACGACTGTTTGCCTGCGCGATCCTTGCCACGCTGTTTACCTATCTCGTCAACAACTACCTGACCATCAGCCGTGACTTACCCGGCATGGGTGATCTGTTTTCAGGGGCTTTTTCGTTGGGTGCGCTCGTCCAATTGGGGATTTACGCTGCCGGGATCGCTGCCGCTGCGTACTTCGTCAAATCAAGATCCGACCGTTCACTGCGTGATGATGCCAAAACCATTACTGGCTTCAACACTTACCTGATTCGTGGCTGTTTCTGGGCTGTTTTACTGGTGGGCATCGCCGACATGGGCATCTCTTTCTTGCGCGTGGAAGGCATTCTCGACCTGTTCTTTTCTGAAGATATGATCAAAGAGCTGGGACGCTCCAGTTTTCGCGGCCTCTACGTCCACTACCCACTCATTGCAGCAGGCTTCGTCATTGCGCTATTTACACGCACCCTGGGGTTTCACTGGTTGGCGCTGCTGATTGTGGCTGCGGAACTGACCATCGTCATCACGCGGTTTGTGTTTTCCTACGAGCAAGCATTTATGGGCGATCTTGTACGCTTCTGGTATGCCGCCCTGTTCCTGTTTGCCAGCGCCTACACGCTCTTGCACGAAGGTCACGTGCGAGTGGATGTCTTCTACGCAGGCTTGTCGCGCCGCTCAAAGGGCCGCGTCAATGTCGTCGGAGCGATTTTGTTCGGCATGGTGCTGTGCTGGACCATTCTCATCATAGGCCTCAAGGGCAAGGCGTCCATCATCTACGGACCGCTAGCCAACTTCGAGGTATCGCAATCCGGTTTCGGCATGTACACCAAATACCTGATGGCAGGCTATCTGGGGGTTTTCGCCATCTCCATGCTCATCCAGTTCGTGAGTCAGCTGTTTGAAGCACGAGCCGATGTTCGCAACGATCCGGGGGCGCGAGAGTTGGCCCCTGACGATGTTGCCACTCACTGATCAGCATAAGGAGATAACCCCATGGATCTGATTTTTCTTGCACTACTGCTGATCACGCTTGCGCTCGCTCTGGGCTCTGGATACCCGGTAGCGTTTGCCCTGCCCGGCGCTGCCATCCTGACCATTTCCATCGCCGCTGCTGCAGGGTTCATATTTGGTGGAAGCGCGGATGCCTATTTCACCCACGGTGGCCCCAGCCAGTGGCTAAGTGCGGGCATTACCAATCTGCGCGGCATTTATTGGGAGGTGGAACGCGACACGCTGATTGCAATACCACTGTTTATTTTCATGGGGATCATGCTGCAACGCTCAAAGATTGCAGAGGATCTGCTGGTCACTATGTCGCAACTATTTGGTCCAGTACCCGGCGGGCTTGGTATTTCCGTGGTCTTCGTGGGAGCCTTGCTGGCAGCCACCACGGGCATAGTCGGTGCCACGGTTGTGGCCATGGGTCTTATCTCGTTGCCCGTCATGTTGCGTAATGGCTATTCGCAATCGCTGGCTACAGGCACGATTGCCGCATCCGGCACCCTGGGTCAGATCATTCCACCGTCTATCGTACTGATCATTCTGGCCGATCAGTTGGCCAGTGCAACCGACCAGGCAGGCACGGCCCGCAAAATTCTGCACAAGGACGCCACCGGCGAACTGAGCATGCCGTCCGAATTTGCGGTGACCTCAACCAGTGCAGGTGAGATGTTTCTCGGGGCTTTGGTGCCGGGACTTGTGCTGGTTGGACTCTACATGACCTACATTCTTTTCTATGCCATATTAAAACCCAAGAACGCACCCGCCGTGCGTTTTGAAGGCGCTTATGACGGTAAATTTCTGTTGAAGGTTGCTGGCACTCTGGTACCACCTCTGGCACTGATATTTGCGGTGCTCGGTTCTATCATCAGCGGCATTGCAACTGTTAATCAGGCCGGTGCAATCGGTGCTGCAGGTGCACTGATCATGGCCAGCTACCGGCTCAAGGACGGTCAACGTAAATATTGGCCCGCCATTCTGGCGCTGATTGCCATGGCAGGGCTAGCCGTGTCGCTTAACGTGAACGACACCAATATCAAGAACATCAAAAGTGCTGAGGATCTGCAAGCTGTCTACTTTGCGGCAGCAGTGGTGGGTATTCTGATTATTTCTCTGTTATGGAGCGGCTGGCGCGTCAGCCGCATCGATAACACCTTGCATGAGGTCATGATAGAGACCGCCAAGGCCACCTCGCTGGTTTTCATTATCCTGCTGGGTGCCGCCATGCTCACCGCAGCATTTCGTGCCTTTGGCGGTGAAGAGCTGGTACGTGATTTTCTGAATGGCCTGCCTGGCGGTTTCTGGATGAAATTCGTTATCGTCATGGGCGTTATCTTCCTGCTTGGCTTCTTCCTTGATTTCATTGAAATCGCCGTGGTTGTGGTGCCTATTGTTGCGCCGATTCTGCTGGCAGATCCGGGTGCCAACATCACAGCCGTATGGCTTGGTGTCATGATTGGCCTGAACATCCAGACCTCCTTCCTGACGCCGCCCTTTGGCTTTGCCCTGTTCTATCTGCGAGGTGTGGCGCCAGCTGTGGTCAAAACTATCAATATGTACAAGGGCGTGATCGCATTCATCGCGCTGCAGCTGACGGCCCTTGGCATTGTCGGATCGTTTCCTCCCCTGGTTAACTACCTGCCGAACCGAATGTCTCTGTTGTCAGAGACTGCACCTCCACCCAGAAATCCGCGCTTGCAGTATTGCGTCGAGGAATATACCTATGAGCAGTTTCTGGAAGAGCGTGATGAATTCGACGACGCCCTGGCCACGGCACGCACGCTTGATCTTTCAACCCTACCGGAGGATCTGGCCGAGGATCTGGAAGAGAGTTTTGGCTCAGCCTCTGAGGCCATCGATCTGTTGACGGCGGCAAAGGCTGCAGAGCAGGCAGTTATCGATAATCAGGACAGATACCGACCTGTACACACGGTTGTCAGACGCATTCAGGCAGACATCAGGAAAGTTGACGAACGAGTCGCCGATCTGGATCTGCTGCTCGATCGAGCGCGCGGTAATGATAACGAGGCACGTCGCGAGTCGCTTAACGAACGGATTGACGCTCTCAAAGCACAAATCGTCGAACTGGAAAACACCATCCCGGCTGAATGGGAGGCTGAAAATCAGCGCCACACCGAACTACAAAAAACTGAACAGAACGCTCGAAATGCGTATCGTCGTGCAGCAGATAGCGGCTATGAGGCAGTCAGGGAGGTCGTTGGGGTGCTGGGCAGCACCACAGCGCTACGCGAGCTTGGCAGTGCCATACCGGACATGAAAACCCTCATGGCCACTAATGAGCCTGCGGATTTGATTGATCCACTTGAGGCGTTGGCGGATCAGTTTTCTGAAATTGCAGGTGCTGGCGATATCAGATCTGCAGTATCCAAGGCCCGATCAGCCATGCGCAAGAAATCCCCGGACACCGACGCTGCCATGGAAGCAATGGACACAGCCATGGAAGAATATGCCAGCGAGATGCAATGGCGTGAGCAGGCCGAAAGTGCACTGTATGCTGATCTAAGTCGCTATGAGGCCGTGCTGAAAGACACGATTGGCATTCGCCAGCAAGACCGACTGACGCGAGAGCAGGCGCTATCAGTGGCCTCGTGTAGCTCACATCACCGGGACCTGTCGCTTAATTTCTGATTTTGCGGTCTGGCTTCTCCCAGTGCAGTGCGCTGCCTCAGCGGTTGGGTCTTGTGCAGCAGAGCCAGGTCTAGGTCTAGAGCCCAGGTTCAGGTCCAGATGCTATTGTGATTGAGAGCCAGTGAGTCCACACTGTGCTGACGTTGTAACGATGGGGAAAGCTTATGTTCGGATGGCAAGACCACAAGAAATCCAGGCAACAGTTATCATGCCAGGGGCTATCCATCGTTGCTGTTTTGCTGGCGTTTGGCCACGTCTCGGCGCAAAGCTCGTTGCGGGTGTCTGGCTATGAGATTTCGATAGCGACTCAGCTCAAGGAAGTTCAGCAGGGCAGCATTGATGGTCGCGACTACCTGACCTTGAACATTGGCGGCCACGAGGTGGGACCAAGAGCCTGTCGCAGCAACGTACTGCGAATGGAAAAAGGTAGCAACAACGATGATGATCTCAAAACTCAGGAACAAATTGAAGCCACCGCCATTGCAGCCATGCTCACCCGCAAGACGGTGATGATTGTGGTGCCATTGGATACCGATAAGTGTATCGATGGAAAACCCACCTTCACAGATCTGTACGAATTACCCGTCAGATCCTAGTAGTCCGAGTCCTACCCTGTTGCTTTCTCGATGAGCTTTTCACTAGCCGCAGCATCGTCGTGCATGGCTTGACGCAGCATGGAGATATCAGAACCCGTAAAAACCAGATCATAGCCGCTGGCAAAAAGAGTCTTGGAACCTGACTTGGGGGTATTCAACGTGGAAAGTAGTTTGCCTGACGCCTTCACAGCCTTGGTTATTTTGCGGATCGCAGCTCGCGTGTCCTTGTGATCAGGCTGTGCACGATGCCCCAGACTTCCGGCAAGATCGTAGGGACCGATGAATACACAATCGACCCCCTCCACGGCGGCAATTTCATTTGCAGCAGCAACCGCTGCCGTGGTTTCAATCTGCAGTAACAACATGAAATCCTTACGATAACCGTTGAGATAGTGATCCGTATTGACCCCATAGTCGGTAGCTCTCACTATCGAGGCCGCCATACCGCGAGTTCCTTCAGGTGCATAAACCGCCGCTCGCGCAAGCTGTTCGGCCTCCTGAGCAGAATCAACCATAGGCACCATGACACCATCGGCACCCATGTCCATCAAACGACCAATCCACTGTGGCTGCTTGTCCGGAACTCTGACAATTGCCTTGGCTCCACCCAGTTGCACGGCGCGTATCATGGTGAGGGCCGAATCCAGCGTAGCCGGACTGTGCTCCATATCGATCATGGCGTAGTCATATCCACAACGTCCGACCAACTCACCCACAATAGGATCAAACAGATTGATCCAGCAGCCACTGGCCGGAAACCCTGACGCTTTTGTGGTTTTTGATTTCGCCGCTGACTTGCTCGGCGAATCTGCAACCTTGCCTGCGTTCACCTTTGATCTACTTCGCTTTTTCTGACTCACATTACGCCCTGTATTGAATCTCTGATAAACTGGGAATATTATCCCAACTCTAAACATGGTGCACTTACACCGCGCTGCAAGCCTCAGTATGCATGAATCCCTGCAAAAAGCTGTCACTCACCTGCTCCAACCCCTCGTTCGTCTGTTGCTACGCCATGGTGTATCACACGCAGAATTCAGCAACTGGGCAAAGCAGGCCTACGTCGATCAGGCAGCAGCACATTTCGGCATTGACGGAAAATCCCCCACCGTATCTCGCATCTCTATTGTCACAGGCATCAACCGCAAGGAAGTCAAACGAATCCGCGAACTGCCGGATGCAGTAAACACCGGCGTCAGCAAACACAATCGGGCTGTCCGTGTAGTCACCGGCTGGCTTCAGGATGCCGAGTTTTGCGATAGCAGAAATCGACCTCGCGTTCTCAATTACGGCGACCCCGATGACAGTTTCAATCTGCTGGTCAAGCGTTATGGTGGGGACGTGCCTGCACGCGCCATGCTCGATGAGCTAAGCCGCGTAGGCACGGTCAGCAACACCGACGGCAGAGTCAAGTTGTTGCACAAGGGATATGTTCCGCATCACAGCGAGTCCGCGCTTTTGGACATGTTTTCTGTCAGCGCCGCCGATCTACTGAACACGCTTGAGCACAACCTGACCCATACCGATCAGAGACGATTACAAATGAGCGTTGCCTATGACAAGGTTACCTCCGAAGGGGTTAAGCACTTCAAATCACTCAGCAGCGAACAGGCGATGAATCTGTTGCGCGGGCTGGATGTGGTTCTTTCACAATATGATAAAGATGCTAATCCAGACGTTAAAGGCAACGGCGAACACAGGATTGGACTGGGCGTGTATTTCATCCACGAAAACAACGGAGGCTCAGTAACGGATGACTAGATCAACACCGACAACACAGCGAATGCACAGACGACCCAGCTGGTTGCTTGTATTGGGCTCACTGCTGATTGCAAACCTTGTCGGAGGATGCGACGGCGGACTCTTTGGTACCGGCGATGGCGATAACCTGACAGTGGAAACAGGGCCTTCTGATTCGTCCGAACAACCTGCATCCGTTGAGCCAGGAGATGAGGCTCCGATAAACGGCGTCATACCGGATGCAGCGCCAGAGAGTCCGCCCTTTACCCTGATCTTCAGCAATACAGAATCTGCCGGTGTAAGCTCATCAATCGCTGACCTACCAGCGCTTAAAGTGATCAATCTACTCGATGAGTCAGTGACAGCATCCCTTGCAGGCGGCGACTCAATCACAGCCGTGGCGCAATCGGTCAGCAGCCTGCTCGGCGTCAATGTCGGCGCGAGTCGAGTGTCATTCAGCACCAGCGAGTCAGTAAAGCAACTTGCCGTCATTGACCCGCTAAACGCAGCAGCCAATAGTATTACAACTGTATTGATAAGCTCCCAGATCGGTGCAACAAATACTCAGCAGGCAAACCTTTTTGCACTGAGCACGCAGGCCTCGGTATCAGCACCCGGTATGGCTCAGGTGAGAGTTGTTCTGGCTACAGTGCCAGAGGCGCCAGACACAAAAACATCATTCACACTGCAATCGGACGATAGCCTGTCGGCAGGTGCTGATGTTGTATTTTCGGAATTTTTTGATAACAACACACCACTGGATAACTACTCACTGGCAAACGCAGGTCGCTACCAACTGATACCCACTAATGGCTCGTTCCCTGCCCAAGCCATCGAATTACTTCCGGATCAAGTCTATACATTGATAGTAACGGGTAACGATCAAATGCCTGTGTTTATCGAAGTGGATAGTCGTGTTGAATGATAGTAACGCTCGATAATCCGGTGAAGCCATATTGTTACCAGTAGTATCTATCAGGATTGTCCCAAGCAACGGCATAGTTGCCAGACATGGAAAAACAATAAGCAGCGACCAATAATGGTCTTCTTGTTTATCAGGCTCGCTTGAGGATACACGTGTATCCTGCGCTGAGCCTGATAGGTATCTATTCCTATTAGTCGGCCGATCTTCAAAGGCAATTTATAGGCTTCAAAGACGCTTCCACGTTAACAACAGAAGAACAGACTGCCAGGTATGGGGTAAATGTGGCTCGTCATTAGTTTCACACTCCAGGCTCCGGACCAATAATCGCGCTAGTTCTTGAATCAAGAGTCGGTAGTGCGATAATGGAGATCCCGTGCGCTCTACTTTATTATCTATTAGAAATTTTCAGATGATAGTTCGAGTCGAACAGTAACGCTATGCTCAACACAAAAAACCTGGTCATCATTTCTCATGCACCTTCTGAAAACACGAAGAGAATGCTGGAGGCTGTAGTCAAAGGAGCAAGTAATGCTGAGATAGCCAACGTTAATGTCAGATCTATCTCCCCGTTAGACACACGCGCTGATGATATTAAGTCAGCCCAGGCAATTATCATCGGCACTACCGAGAACCTCGGGTATATGGCTGGACTGACCAAGGACGTCTTCGATCGTTGCTACAATTCATGCCTCGAAGAAACTCAAGCGCTGCCTTTTACGTTTTACGTTCGTGCCGGACTTGATGGCACAGGTACAAAACGAGCCATTGAAAGTATTGCAACAGGTTTACGCTGGCGTTTAGTACAAGAACCTTTAATATGCCGAGGGGAGTTTAAAGAGCAGTTTGTTACTCAATGCGAGGATCTTGGTTTGGCGATGGCCGCCAGTCTGGAGGCAGGTATTATTTGAAAAACACTGTTTGTACAAACGGTGCACGTAAACGTCTCAAACAGGCTGCAGATTGGCATACGCCAACACCAGCCATTTGCTCCCGGCATCTTCAAAGTTAACTTGCACTCTGGCCTGCTTGCCACGCCCTTCCTGATCCAGCACGACACCCACGCCGAACTTTCCATGTCGAACCATCTGTCCGACTGAGAGTCCAGTATCGTGCTCTTCAGCCAGGAAGGCAGGCTGCTCGTTTCTGTATACCGGCATGCTTACCTGCATACGCGGGCGTATCTCTTCGAGTAATTCATTAGGTAACTCAGCCACAAACTTGCTCGGTGGGTTGTACTGATCACGGCCGTGCAAACGGCGCTGTTCGGCCATACTCATGTACAACTTTCTTTCAGCCCGGGTGATACCGACATAGCACAGGCGTCGTTCCTCTTCCATGCGCACAGGATCTTCAGCGGATCGCTGATGAGGAAACAGGCCTTGCTCCATGCCAGCCATGAAGACAACCGGGAACTCTAACCCTTTGGCCGAATGCAGAGTCATCAGTTGTACTGCATTGTCGTCAGCTTCGGCTTGCCCCTCACCTGCCTCAAGCGCTGCGTGTGCAAGAAACTCATCGATAGCACTCATGTCGGGATCATCATCGTTGTGATGTACGAATGCCCGCGCTGCATTGGAGAGCTCTTCAACATTCTCCACACGGCTTTGGCCACGATCTGATGTGTCTTTCTTGAAGTGTTCGACCAGACCACTCATGTCACTGACGGTTTGCACTTGTTGCGGCAACGCCTGTTCAGCAATGGCTTCACGGATTACTTCAATCAGGTGCAGAAATTTGCCAACGGCGGTCACAGCCCGTCCGCTTAATCGCTTTTCTTTCACCATATCGGTGGCTGCCTGCCACATGGGAATGGCGCGGGTGCGTGCTTCAGCGCGAATATCAGCCACTGTTTTGTCACCAATGCCTCGAGCGGGTTGGTTGATGATACGTTCGAGTGAGACGTCATCGTAAGTATGCGTGGCCAACCTGAGATACGCGAGCGTGTCCTTGATCTCGGCGCGCTCGAAGAATCGAAGTCCTCCATACACGCGGTATTGCACGCCTGCTGCCATGAGGTATTCCTCGATAACACGCGACTGTGCATTGGAGCGATAGAGAATGGCACAATCGCTTCGTTGTCCCCCATCAGCAACAATGTCGATAATGGTCTCGACAATGAAACGTGCCTCATCAGTTTCGTTGTAGGCGTTATAGAGGGTGATAGGCTCACCGTCCTCACCTGCAGTCCACAGGTTTTTCCCCAGACGACCCAGATTCTTGTCAATCAGCGCATTCGCAGCCTTCAGAATCGTACCGGTGCTGCGATAATTCTGCTCCAGTCGAACAAGCTCTGCACTGCCAAAATCCTTATCGAAGTTCAGTATGTTTTCCACCTTGGCGCCACGCCAGGCGTAAATGGACTGATCGTCATCACCGACGGCAAACACATTGCCATTCTCACCGGCCAGCAAGCGTATCCAGGCATATTGAATCGCGTTGGTGTCCTGAAATTCATCAATCAGCAGATGCTGCAAACGCTGACGATAATGGGCCAGCAGTTTGTCGTTATCACGCAAGGTCTCAAGCGCACGCAGCAGTAGCTCGGCAAAATCGATGGCACCGGCTCGATCACAGGCAGCCTCATAGGCGGTATATACACGGATATATTCTGCGGTAATGGGATCGTTTTCGTCATCAATGTGTTGCGGACGCCGCCCTTCATCCTTATGACCATTGATGAACCACTGCACCTGCCGTGGGGGAAAGTGTGTCTCGTCCAGCTCAAGCCCGCGCACGGTACGCTTGACCAGCCGCAGCTGGTCGTCGCTGTCAAGAATCTGAAATGCCTGTGGCAAGCCTGCTTCCTGCCAATGCATGCGCAGAAATCGGTGGGCGATACCATGAAACGTGCCTACCCACATGGGCCCGATGCCCGTGCCCAGTAACTGTTCCACGCGCAGCCGCATCTCTCTGGCGGCCTTGTTGGTGAATGTAACCGCCATGATACTAAAAGGCGATACACCCTCCACGCGGGTTAACCAGGCAATGCGGTGCACCAGCACCCGCGTTTTGCCACTGCCAGCACCGGCCTGTACCAGCAGATGACCAGGCGGGGAGCTGACCGCCTGGCGCTGTGCATCATTGAGAGAATCGAGCAGGTCTGAGACATCCATCCGTGCATGGTAACAATGCTTGCGCTAGATTACACGCTCATGCTGTGAGTTTATCCAGTATTACGCCTGGCTCGTGATCCTGCAGACAGCAAAATGTGTGCTGTGGCGGCGTAGATGGACTTTCGCGGGCGATCATTCACCTACGGGTCGGGGGACTCGGGTCAAACTGTGCGGCCGGATTATCGTATCAAGCGGTGAAATTCAAGGCGCTACGATAACGCTGAACATCAGCAACACGGATGGCTCCAGACAAGAGATGTCTGGCACCTTTGATTCATCAAACCAGCTCACCATCCAAGACTCTAACTGTTAGTTCATGCTCGCCAATGGGCTATGCGTTGGTTAACTACCATTACGCACGGTGCGATTCGTTCTGTACCATTCAAAAAACTCCTTGATAATCGCTTTTTCAAGTACGGCTATTTCTTCGGTTGGGCAGAATACAGTGATGGTGGTTACCAGCTTGGCCATCTCGTTCGTTGAAAAATCCAGAGACGGTGTTGCATCTGGAATATCAATGCCTGTTCGCTGCTCCAGCATCTTGTTATAGCGTTGCGCCGTGTCGTTGAAATGCAACGTCAGTGACTCTATTCGCTGTTGCAATTTTTCCTCGGCGTCTATGGGAAAAGCGTCAGGCTCTATCGTGATACTGAAGCTATGGAACTGATACCTTCGGAGAAAATTCTGATTGATCACAGAATTGGATAAAAACAGACTGTTTGGAACAATAACGGTGCGACCCGTGTAGGTAAAAGAGCGAGATTCAATCTCCTGCAGCGAGGTTGACATGAAATTGCGCTCTATCACTTCACCAAAACGCGTACCCACCATTATCCAGTCACCGATCGTAAATGCACGACTGGTACGAATGAGGATGGCCCCTGTCAGGCAAAGCAACAGCTCTTTGGTCGCAATAACCAGCGCCACCGCAATCGCTGTTATCGACAATATAAAGTGTTGGATCTGCGGCAACCACAATACAATCACGGCAACCGTGCAGGCGCTCACAGCCGCAACGTGCACGGTGGAAATAGCCCGTCTATCAGCCGCATCCAGGATCACGCGACTTCGGCGCACGCGACGTATCAGCAGACCTCGCAGCAACAGAATGCTCAGCAGTAGACCAACAGTCAGTGTTGCTTTATGGGCCAGCAGAACCTGTAACCAGTCGGTATTCATGCACTAACCCTGTTCATTTGTCCGAAAAATCGCGTAAGCCCTGCTAATCCTCATTGAAGCTAACCCCCACGACTACTTTTTCGCAGAACGCTTGCCGTCATGATCAGGAGGGGGTTTCCTGTACTTCTTCAGTTGTCTTAACTCGTTAAAACCCCAACCAAAAACCACCAGAAAAACCAGTGATAGTTCGATAAGAACCAGTAAATCACCACTCATTTTCTGATTACCTCTGTCAGATGCACCGACCAAGCTCTTTCAAACGTTGCAATTATTGCCATCAGAAGTGACGCATGCAGGCACTTCGACTCTATAATCGCCAGTATGATACCTGCAGACGAAGCACTAGCCAGACTAAAGGCTGGCAATCAACGATTCAAATCCAACGTTCGCGATCTGGATGCCATGGCCAGCAATGCCAGGCGAGGTAAAGCGGTCCATGCCCAGGAACCGTTCGCCATCATTCTGGGTTGTTCAGATTCACGCGTTCCTGCAGAGATTGTGTTCGACCAGGGATTGGGAGATCTGTTTGTCATTCGGGTGGCCGGAAACATCGTGGCCCCCTCGCTGTTGGGCAGCGTCGAGTTTTGCGCTGTAAAACATGGAGCACGGCTGGTGATTGTACTTGGGCATACACATTGTGGCGCCATTGAAGCAACGGTCAGTGAATTGCGACGTCCCACGGATAATCGATCTCCCAACTTGCAATCCATCGTCAACCGAATCCAGCCGTCTGTTCAAACGCTGCTGGAAGCCGGATTGGATAATGACAAAGATGACAACAAACTGATTAGCCTGGCCACACGAGCAAACGTGCGCGCATCGGTGTCACACCTGAGGCACGGGTCTCAGATTCTTGAGGAATTGATTGCGAACGAAGGGCTGAAGATCGTAGGCGCTGAATACGCTCTGGAGACCGGCGAGGTTGATTTCTTTCAGGATGAAGATGAATCAAATGCGGCTATCGAACACTAGTAGTCCGTCAACCCGAAATATTAGGATCCAGCGGGCCTGTCTGTGTT
>CAYGSW010000091.1:0-20414 GCA_964352535.1 uncultured Granulosicoccaceae bacterium
CTGATGCGCTGGTCAGCGCTTGTTGTGACGGCTCCCGCTCCTGCGCATCAAACACAGAAAAGTAGACTTTGGCCACCGACAGATCACTCGACACTTCCACCGATGCGATCGTTAGCATCGGTGAAAGTCTCGGGTCCTTGAGTTCGTTGCGAATCATGAGCGACAACTCCCGCTGGATGAAGTCGGCCACTCTATGGCTACGGGGATAATCGCTAGGCACTAACGGGTTGACTCCTGAACAGCTTGCGTTGCGTGCGTGATCAAAGCGTTCTGGCCACTTCGGTGCGTTCAAACACCTCGATCATGTCACCCGGTTTGACGTCTGTGTAGTTCTTCACACCAATACCGCATTCTGTCCCCATGCGCACTTCCTTGACGTCATCCTTGAAGCGTCTCAACGATTCGAGCTCACCCTCATAGATAACCACGTTGTCACGCAGCACACGGATAGGTTCGTCTTTTCTGACCACCCCGTCGACCACCATACAACCGGCAATCTGACCGAACTTGGGTGAAGTGAAGACCTCGCCCACTTCGGCGTTTCCGATAATGCGCTCGCGTACTTCAGGTGCCAGAAGACCACCGGCGAGTTGTTTGGCCAGATCAATGAGTTCGTAGATGATGCTGTAGTAGCGAAGATCGGTTTCCTGCTCCTGAATGAGTCGTCGAGCTGATGCATCTGCACGAACGTTGAAGCCGACAAGGATGGCATTGGAGGCAGATGCCAGATTGGCGTCCGACTCGTTGATACCGCCGACACCGCCACCCACGACGCGAACCTGGACTTCATCCGTGCTGAGCTTTTCGAGTGAATCACGTATAGCTTCGTAGCTGCCTTTTACATCGGCCTTGACCACGAAGTTGACCATGGGCACGTTGCCTTTGATCTGCGAGAACACATCTTCCATGCGTTGTGGACGACGCTCTGCAAGGCGTGCATCTCGCTGCTTGCCATGACGCAGTTCGGCCAGTTCCCGCGCACTCTTTTCATCGGAGGCCACCAGCATTTCATCGCCGGCATTCGGGGTTGATGACAGACCCAGCACTTGCACAGGTGTAGAGGGGCCAGCCTCGTCAACCGCTTTGCCGTTTTCGTCAAACATGGCACGCACACGGCCAGTGACCTGTCCACAGATAAAGCTGTCGCCGCGTTTTAGTGTTCCGTCCTGAACAAGAATGGTAGCGACAGGTCCCTTGCCCTTGTCCAGTGATGCTTCGATAACGATACCCGACGCATTGCCCTCACTCACCGCACCCAGTTCGAGTACTTCAGACTGTAGCAACAGTGCTTCCAGCAGCTGATCAACGCCATCCCCTGTCAGTGCCGACAGAGGAACAAACTGCGTGTCACCCCCCCACTCTTCCGAAATGACTTCATGCTGGGACAGCTCATTTCGCACACGTTCGGGGTCTGCGCCTTCCTTGTCCATCTTGTTAACAGCCACAATCATGGGCACACCAGCCGCACGTGCGTGCTGGATACCTTCGACAGTTTGCGGCATGACGCCATCATCGGCAGCAACCACCAGAACTACGATGTCCGTGGCCTGCGCACCACGCGCTCGCATGGAAGTAAACGCTGCGTGACCCGGCGTATCGAGGAATGTAATGGTTCCGTTTTCAGTCTCAGTCTGGTAGGCGCCAATGTGCTGGGTAATGCCCCCGGCCTCACCAGACGCCACCCGTGATGTACGGATGTAATCAAGCAATGATGTCTTGCCGTGGTCGACATGACCCATGATTGTCACAACCGGTGCGCGTGGCTGGACGTCGCCTTCGCGCTCACCTGCCACAAGGGCTGCCAATGCCGCTTCGACATCATCAGCACTCATCGGATTCGCTTTGTGGCCCATCTCTTCAACAACGAGTATGGCCGTATCCTGATCAAGCAATTGATTGATGGTAGCCATGACGCCCATGCTCATCATCGCCTTGATGACCTCCGCTGCCTTCACTGCCATCTTGTTGGCCAGTTCTGCAACTGTGATGGTCTCAGGAACATCCACCTCTCGCACAACCGGCGTGGTGGGCATCTCGAAACCATGCTTGGATTCGAAATTTGCCGGCATGGCCCGCTTGGCCTTGCCCTTGCGGCGACCCGACTTGCCTTTGGCTACATGTAACTGGTTGCGACCGTAGCGCGTATCGCCACCGCCACCGCCGCCTTTACCACGACTCTTGCCTTTCGGCTTGTCAGCACCGCGCGCGCTGCCACGATCATTACTGCTGGCTGCCTGCTGGGCTTCCATGGCTGCACGCCGCTGAAGCTCGGCGGCAACACGCTCCTGTTCACGGCGTTCCTGCTCGCGCTTGGCGTTCTCGTCAGACTCACGACGTCGCTCACCGGCAACCTGTTTTTCTGCCATACGTTCAGCAACAGCGCGGGCCTGCATTTCCATCTCTATGCGCTTTTCTGCTTCACGCGCCAGACGCGCTTTTTCAGCGGCTGACAGCTCAGGGGCTGGTTCTTCGGGAGCTGCTGTACTGGCAGCCACCTTTTCAACCTCAGCTGCCACGGCGGCAGCGGCCGCAGCTGCCTGCTTTTCCAGCGCAGCCGCAACATCATTCTCGGATACTGGCGGCACACTGGTGCTCTGCGCTGCTTCAGCAGCCTGTGCCGTTGCTTCGGCAGCTGCCTGACTGGCAGCCGTCTCGCTGGCCACAGCGTTCGCAGCCTCGCTCGCCGCTTGATCAGCGGCCTCGGTCGCCGTCTGAGCCGCAACCTGATTGGCAACTTCCGCCTCTGCAGCCTCGGCCGCTTTTGTATCAATAGCTGCCGGTGCAGCAGCGGGGGTTGTGGCAGCTGGCGCTTCAGTTTCCCTGGCAGCAGGTGCCGGGGTCTGTGCAGGTGCCGCATCATCACCCGGACGTGTGTACGTGCGTTTGGCACGCACTTCAACGTTCACTTTCTTGCGACCGGACGCATCAGTCTTCAACTCACTGACGCGCTTTCGCTTGAGCGTGATTTTCTTGCTGGCACCACCGGGCGCAGCCTGCCCGCGAGACTCTCGCAGGTGTGTCAGCAACGTCAGTTTCTCGGAATCCGAGATCATGTCGTTTTCGCCAGCCTTTGGAATACCGGCGTCCCCAAGCTGCACGAGCAACTTTTCGATAGGCGTTCCGACGACTTGTGCGAGCTGTTTTACAGTTACTTCAGCCATAGCTTCTCTTGTTTTTTCCTGTACGACCGGCTCTGCCGGAAGTCACTACTTTCTGTTCACTTTGACACTGATCATTCACTCGTTGCTGCATTGATTAGCGCGAGTCGACTCAGCGACAAAGGCTCATGTGCTCTGAACAACGGCTTCAGTTTCTTCTTCGTCAGCAAACCAGCTTTCCCTCGCTTTCATGATCAGCGTTCCGGCAAGTTCTTCATTCATACCCTGAACCACCATGAGATCATCAACGGATTGATCAGCCAGATCGTCAACAGTCAAGATCTGATGCGACGCCATCTCCAGCGCCAACTCCTCGTTCATGCCTTCCATAGCAATGAGTTCAGCTGTTGGTGTGTTTCCACCCAGCTTTTCTTCGGTTGCAATGGCCTTCGTCAATAGAGCATCCTGAGCGCGACTGCGCAGCTCGTCAACGATTTCTTCCTCGAATTCGTCGATATCCAGTAATTCGTCGCGTGGCACGTAAGCCACTTCCTCTACGGTTGTGAAGCCTTCCTGCACGAGAATAAGGGCAACTTCTTCGTCGACATCCAGCTGATCGACAAACACCTGCACCGTCACTTTAGATTCTTCTTCACTTTTCTCTTCTGCAGCCGACTCGTCCATGACGTTCAGCGTCCAGCCAGTCAGCTCGGACGCAAGCCGGACATTCTGTCCCCCACGTCCGATAGCCAGTGACAGCTTCTCGCTCTCGACGGCGATATCCATGCTGCCCTTTTCCTCGTCGACCACAATACCCTTGACTTCCGCAGGCGCCATGGCGTTGATGACGAACTGCGCAGGGTTTTCGTTGTGCAGGATAATATCGATACGTTCGCCAGCCAGCTCATTGGAGACTGTTTGCACCCGGGAACCGCGCATTCCGACACACGCTCCAACCGGATCAAGCCGGGGATCGAGCGAAGAGACGGCAATTTTGGCCCGAGCACTGGGATCGCGGGCTGCCCCGTTTATCACAATGATGCCCTGACCGACCTCTGGCACTTCCAGCTTGAAAAGCTCGATAAGAAATTCCGGAGCCGTTCGAGTAACAAACAATTGAGGACCACGTGGTTCGCTGCGAACTTCTCGCAAATATCCGCGCAGCCGATCGCCGGGACGCACTGCCTCACGGGGGATCATGTCTTCGCGCGATATGTAGGCTTCTGCGTTACTGCCCAGATCCAGGTAGACACCGCCTCTCTCAAGACGCTTGACAATACCCATGACCAGCTCGCCAACGCGATCGCGGTAGGCATCCACCACCCGCTCGCGCTCGGCTTCGCGTACTTTCTGTACGATGACCTGTTTAGCTGTTTGTGCAGCAATTCGTCCGAAATCAACTGACTCGATTTCTTCTTCAACGAAGCCACCGATATCGAGCGATGGATCGTCGTATTGTGCGGCCGACTTGGTGATCTGTCGAAGCGGGAATTCCATCTCTGCATCGTCTTCCACGATTTCCCAACACCGGTAGGTGAGGTAATCACCGGTGGTTCGGTCAATGGCTACCCGCACTTCGATGTCACCACCGTGACGCTTGCGTGTTGCCGATGCAAGTGCCGCTTCCAGTGCTTCAAAAATAATGCCCTCATCAACACCCTTCTCATTAGAGACGGCATCAACTACCAGGAGTATTTCTTTACTCATTTGTCGTGAGCCTCAGTACGAAGTGCACGATGTGCACTTGCAAGGTTACTGTTGTTTTTATGCTGAAATGCCTGCTTCTGGTGCACGGACTGCCATCCGACCGACGCCGTCAAGGCAACCGTCCGATAAGGTGTGCTTGCTCAACATCAGCCACTGGCAGTTCGTAGTCAATACCGTCCACCTCAACTACTGCGTTCGCGTTTTCCACAGCCACCAACCGTCCTTTGAAATTACGTCGTCCATTTACCCCGTCCGCCATTCTCACGCGCACTTGCTCACCGACCTGCGCAGCAAAGTGCTCCTCGGTAAACAGTGGACGATCAACCCCTGGCGATGATACTTCCAGTAAATAAGCACTCTTGATTGTATCTTCAACATCCAGCACCGCATTGAGCTGACGACTCACCGCCGCACAGTCCTCCATGAGGATGCCTTCTGCCTTGTCTATGTATATACGTAATGTCTGCCCGTTTTCCGCCTGACCGAATTCTGCCCCCACAAGCGTATAACCAAGACCGGTGACAACCGGCTCAACTACGCTGACTACTTGGGGACTTGCTCGCTGCATGGACCGCATACTCCAGATATAACGCTAAAACCCAACCAATGAAAAAGGCTCCCTCAGGAGCCCATGTAACCGCATATGACTGACACCCACCCGCCGAATGGGCGCGTAAGTCACCTGAGACAACGCTACTATCGGCAGCAAAATGTCACCGAGGGAGTTCATTGAATATATTCCAACAAGTATAACAGTCTGCACAGCCTGTGGCCATAGGAGTAACTGTCCTTTTATAATGGCAACATCGCCTCCCGTTCGGGTAGCCTGTGCAGGAGGTGATGCAGAAACAGACCGACTGGCCGGGGACGCAATATTCTGGCCAGCGCCCTAGCGCATTCACCCAATACGGCAATCAACCACCACTCAACTCAGGAAATCACTATGGCACTGAACGACACGGTATGTTCTCTCGTCCCTTATTTCACGGTTCAGGACGGCAAACTCGACGAATTCAAGGCACTCGGAGAACAGATGGTCGAGCGCACAAAAAACGAGTCAGAGGTTGTTTACTACGGTTTCAGCTTTAACGGCCAGCGTGCGCACTGCCGCGAAGCTTATGCCAGCGCAAAAGGTATCCTTGCGCACCTTGAAAATGTGGACGAGCTTCTGAAACAGGCGCTGGCAATCGCCAGCCTGGACCTTTTGGAAATCCATGGGCCAGCCGCTGAGCTGGACCAGCTTAAAGAGCCACTGAGCGGACTGAACCCCAGCTACTTCACCATGGAGTCAGGATTCCGGCGATAGGCGTCTGCCAGTGGAAATACCCCAGTTAGCACGATCGGTCGCCCTGCTCGTGTAACCCCGGGTGCGGCAGATCGAACACGCATACGCCCGAGAATCGCTCGTGGCAGCTCAACTACTTGTGATCTTTGGTGTAACTGGCACGATACTTTCAACCAAGCAGTGGAACCCAGCCCACTGCTTGTGTCAGAAATATGTCTTTATCCCTCGCTCAGCGCCCCTTTCAAGAATTCCAGAATCCTGACAACGGCACACAGACGGTTGTACATCGGGCCAGTTTCACCGTTGCCTATGACTACCCTGTCATCTTTACCAGCAACATCTTCGAGCCGGGCAATCCTCTACTGGCGCAGACACTGAGCGCACAGGAACCCGCCAAGCGCCATCGTGTGCTGGTAGTGATCGATGAAGGGGTCGCCACTCACACACCCACGCTGATCGAGCAATGGCTGGACTATGCCGACTACCACTCGACCCGCATCGTCTCAGCAGGTACTCCCCTTGTTGTTCCCGGTGGTGAACGCGCCAAAGACGACACCGAGCTGCAGGACAGGCTGTCTCACCACATTGAATTCAATGGCATCGACCGGCATTCCTACATCCTTGCGATCGGCGGCGGCGCCATGCTTGATGCGGTAGGTCTGGCGGCTGCCACTGCCCACCGCGGTGTCAGACTCGTGCGCATGCCTACGACTGTGCTGGCGCAGAACGATGCCGGAATCGGCGTGAAAAACGGCATAAACCGTTTTGGTCAGAAAAACTGGTATGGCACGTTTGCACCGCCGTTTGCCGTGATTAACGATGATCGTTTTCTAGCGACACTGGGAACCGCAGATCGTCGTGCTGGCATGGCTGAAGCCGTAAAGGTCGCTCTTATAAGAGATGCCTCATTCTTCGATTGGATTGAAGCCAATACTCAAGCCCTGATGCGCTTCGACAACCAGGCAGTGCGTTTTCTGATCGAACACTGTGCACAGCTGCATCTGGATCAGATAACCCAGGCGGGCGATCCATTTGAAAAGGGAACTGCCAGACCATTGGACTTTGGTCACTGGGCAGCTCATCGACTTGAAAAGATGACCAGACACAGAATCAGTCATGGCGATGCAGTCGCAATCGGTATTGCACTGGACAGCCACTATTCACAACTCACCGGCCGGTTAAGCAACAGCGCTCTGGACCGAATTATCCGCGTGTTGGCAGCACTTGGATTTCCCCTGAACGATCAGGCTCTGTTCGAACAGGATAACAATGGTCACCGCTCGGTCATTGGCGGCCTTGACGACTTCCAGCGTCACCTGGGCGGGAAGCTGACTATCACCTTGCTGGACGACATAGGCATAGGGCGAGAGGTACACGACATGGAAACCGACAAGATTGAAGAGGCGTTGTTGAAGATGCAACTGGAGCCGGGTACATGAAGCTTGCACGCCTGGGATCTACGAATTCACACCTGGGGTACTGCACCAATATCCATGCTGGAGAACAGTGGAATGAGCTGTTCCCGCTGTTGCAGATGCATGTCCCGCATGTGAAGCAGCAAATCAGCCCGAATGCAGCCTTTGGGCTTGGCCTGCGTGCATCGATGGCCAGCATTGTTACGTTGCAACAACCGCAGATATTGGCAGACTTCAAACAGTGGTTGGCCGATGAAGACATCTATGTATTTACCGTAAACGGCTTTCCGTACGGGGCTTTTCATGGAACACAGGTCAAGGCGGATGTCTATCGGCCCGACTGGAGCAGTCAGCACCGGCTTGACTATACGTGTGCCATTGCCGATGTGCTGGCCGAGCTTGCACCACCGGATGACTTTGGCAGCATAAGCACAGTGCCCGGAACCTTTCGTGACTGGGCAACACCCGAGTCACGTGCTGCCATTGTCCACAACGTGCTGAGCTGTGTTGCCCATTGCATGGAGGTACAGCGTCGCACCGGTGTCACAATCGCCATTGCTCTGGAACCTGAGCCTGCCTGTCTGCTGGAAACCGTAGATGACGTTATCGCGTTTTTTCAGGATGAGCTGTATTCACAGGCCGCCTTCAAACAACTTGCAAACTTGAGCGGGGCAAACCCCAGCGAAGCAGAACTTGCGCTGCGCACCCACCTGGGCATTTGCTATGACATCTGCCACGCAGCGGTAGAGTTCGAGGATCCATTGACGGGCATCCAGCGCATGCAGGCAGCAGGAATCCCGATTCTCAAGTTGCAACTGAGTTCGGCACTGCGACTTCCTGATGTGAACGAACAAACCCTGAAAGCCCTGCAGACATTCGACGAACCGGTATACCTTCACCAGGTTGTTGAGCGCCATGGTGATGTGCTGACGCGTTACCACGATCTGCCATTGGCCATTGCGGCTAATGAGATGGATACATCCAGACAGGACAAGGAATGGCGTGTACATTTTCACGTCCCGATATTTCTTTCCATGCTGCAGGACTTTGGCACCACCCAACATGATCTTGCGCGTGTATTGCAAGCGCACGCGCAATCACCGATTGCCCCGCATCTTGAAGTTGAAACCTATACCTGGGATGTACTTCCGGTGGACTACCGTGATGTGCCAGTCGGTGCCGCTATTGCGCGCGAGCTGGAATGGGTAAACGATACATTGCAAACAGCTCAACTCCAAACAGCCATCGCATGAGGCGTTGTCCATGCCAATGTCCATAAATTACATGACGCACCTGTCTCTGGGCAGAGTTTCCAACCTGCCTACTGTATGGACGAATGTACTGGCTGCGGGTGCGGTGGCAGGTGCCACACTGGACGTATCCAGCTGGCTGCCTTTGTTGATTGCCATGTCGCTTTTCTACATCGCTGGCATGTATTACAACGACGCCTGTGATACGGAACATGACAAGCTGCATCAGCCGCATCGCCCAATCCCTTCGGAACGCATCAGTCGTGATCGTGTTGAAGCCTGTGCACTGCTATATGTTACCTTCGGAGTGCTGCTGGTGTACTACGCACGCATGTCTGCCCCTGATGCACAAGGCAGTGGCAGTGTCGGCTGGCTGTTGTGTGTTGCCGCCCTCATTACCAGCATTGTTATCTACGATCGCCATCACAAGCAAAATCCGTTAAGCCCTGTGCTCATGGCACTATGTCGTGCAACTGTCTTGTTAACCACAAGCTACACATTGACCGCTGCTCTATCACCCATGGTGTTTGCCGCAATGTTCTCGACACTGAGCTGGATCATTGGACTTACCTATTTTGCCAAACACGAGCAGTCCTTAGAGGGGCCCGCAACGCTTGTGGATCGTTGGCCACTTGTATTGATGAGTGTTCCTGTTTTCACAGGTCTTGCACTGGGATTATCTTCATCACTGAGTGTGCTGATACCCACCGTGTTACTGGTTCCTGTTATCGCTATCGCGCATGCCAGAATAACGCGCGGGACAGGTTCGCAAAAAGGTCAGGCAATCGCCGTGATGATTGCTGGCGTCTGCCTCGTGGATGGCATATTCATCAGTTGGGTCTGGGGCTTTAACGCCGCCCTTATCAGCCTTGCAGGGTTTGCCTTGACGCTGGCACTGCAACGCTGGGTTGCTGGCACATGATCAACAGGTGTTCTACCACGCTGTACACTGATTGATGGTAACTCTGCGCCAGGAGCCTGCTCAAGCGGCCTCTTGCGGCATTGCGGATTCAAACTGATGTGCCAGCACCAGAGCTTTGAAGTCGGTGGCGTGAACAGCGCCCTGTGGTAACACTCTTGCATTACTGCTGATAATTAACGGTCCATCTGCCTCATCATTTGTAAGCCTGCCGTGCGAGCCTTTGACAAGCGGGGTAGCACACGGTGAAATCACATCCATCAGGCGATTGAAGCCCAATTTGCGAGCACCTAGTATGGATGCCACCTTGAGTATGGGCATTCTGATCTGTGGATCGACGAACAACTCCACAGGATCGTAGCCCGGCTTTCTGTGAATATCCACGGTTCTGGCATAATCCGGCGCCCTGGCAGCGTCAAGCCAGTAGTAGTAGCTGAACCAGCGATCAGCATCACTGATGGCGACAAGATCTCCCGACCGGTCATGATCAAGTCCAAGTTGTGCACGTGCATCGCCGGCCACTACCGACTCAACACCCTCGATGGATTGCAGCAACTGCTGCACCTCATCACGTCGCTCTGTTTGATTGACATAAACATGCGCCAACTGATGGTCCGCAACCGCAAATGCTACCGATGCGCCGGCATCCAGCTGCTCGGTACCTGACTCTTGCCTGACAGCCAACAGGCCAGCTCGGCGCAAGTACCGATTGATGTCAACAGCATCACGTACTTTGGTAATGCCATATTCCGAAACAACGATAGTGTCCGCACCCTGCGCATCAGCCGTCTCGATCAGCTCGGCGCACAGCTGATCCAGTTCTTGCAGATCCTGCCGAAGCCGCGGATGCGAAAGGTCCGGTCCCAGACGCTGCAGGTTGTAGTCAAGATGCGGAAGATAAGTCAACGTCAAATTCGGTTGTCGCGTTTTCATGACATGTATGGTTGCATCGCTGATCCATCGGCTGGAAGTAATGTCAGCTTTCGGACCCCAGAAACTGAACAGCGGAAACTGCCCGAATTTCTCATTCAGTTCATCATGCAGATTGGCAGGACAGGTGTAATGGTCAGGTATCTTGCGTCCATCAGCAGGATACTGCGGTCTGGGCGTGGCGCTCCAGTCAGCCGTGGAATACATGTTGTACCACCAGAACATTTTTGCACAGGTGTAATCCGGATCCAGACGCTGTGCCGCCTCCCAGATTTTCTCACCACGGATCAGATGATTGGACTGCTTCCAGAAGCCTATTTCGGCACGCTCCCGATCGTACCAGCCATTGCCCACAGCACCATGTACGCTCGGCATTTCTCCCGTCAGCAACGTACTTTGCACCGAGCATGTGACTGCCGGATTGACGGTGGTCAATGAACGTTGCCCACCTCTGGCAGCTAACTTGCGTAGGTTTGGGGTGTGCTCACCCACCATGGAAGGGCTGAGCCCGACGGCGAGTATGACCAGAACCGGTTTCATAGGTGCCAATACTTTCAAGTACGAACTTACGGTTAAGCAAATGTCACTCCAGAATAGTTCCCCCAGTGAGGATGATCGTCAACAGGCACGTCTGATTCTTCAGACAGTCCTCATGTCGGCCTTGTCGCTGGATCGGCAACAGTGGTTAAGCGATCAGCTGTCGCTTGTGGCCATCGAAAAAAGTAACCGAAGCGTGGATATGGCGTTCGGTCTATGCCCGAGGCGCCTTGGCTGCGATGCTGTCACATTGACCAATTTGCAGCAGGCCAAATTGAATCAGTTGATGCCCGGATGGGACGTACGTTATCAGAGCGTTGACGCACTGGCGCGCATACTTGTGTTGAGCTGTTTCGAGCACCCGCTGCAACTTGCCGAACAGCTGGGCCGACTGCTTCGTCATTCAGATCTCAAGGAACAGCTGGCCTTGTACCGTGGCCTGCCGCTATACCCATCATCGGATGCACTTAACGATTGTCTGGCTGATGGCTTGCGCAGCAACATGAGCAAGGTCTTTGAAGCCATTGCTCACGGCAACCCCTACCCAGCATGGTACCTTGATACCCATCGCTTCAATCATATGGTTTTAAAGGCGCTGTTCATAGACAGCACACTGTCGCCTATCGTGGGGCTCGATGAACGTAACAACGCTGAGCTTGCGCGCATGCTTCTTGATACTGCACGTGAGCGACGCGCTGCGGGCCGTTCGGTCAGCGAAGAACTATGGAGAACAGCCATGCCATTCATGACTCAAGCGGATCTACAGGAATTCAACAGGACGAGAGTTGCATGATGTTCATCGATCCACATGCCCACATGATTTCACGCACCACCGATGACTATGAGGCCATGGCAGCTGCCGGTGTTGTCGCATTGATCGAACCGGCATTCTGGCAGGGACAACCCCGCACGCATGTAGCCACCTATGAGGACTATCTCTCATCGATTATCGGCTTTGAACGATTCCGTGCAAGCCAGTTTGGTATCAGCCACTATTGCACCATCGGCCTGAACTCAAAAGAAGCCAACAACGAATCCCTGGCCGAAGATGTCATGCAGATACTGCCGCGCTTTGCGCTGAAGGAGAGAGTCGTGGCCATCGGCGAGATCGGTTATGACGAGCAGACTGAACTTGAAGACAGGTACTTTCGCGCGCAGCTGGAGCTGTCCAAAGAGCTTGAATTGCCGGTGCTTGTGCATACGCCACACCGGGACAAGAAATCCGGCACATCCCGCTCGATGGACGTTTGCGAAGAACACAACATCGATCCCGCTTGGGTCATTGTGGACCACAACAATGAAGAAACAATAGACGAGGTGCTGGATCGAGGTTACTGGGCTGCCTTCTCGGTGTACCCGTCTACAAAAATGGGTAGTGAACGTATGGTGGCACTGTTGCAGCAATACGGAGGCGAACGCATCATTGTCAACTCTGCGTGTGACTGGGGCATTTCCGAACCCCTGGCTGTGGCCAAGACAGCCCAGCTGGCATTATCCAGAGGCGTTGACAAAAAAGCGGTAGAGCTAGCCTGCTACACCAATGCACTGAGTGCGTATGGCAAGAGTGGCCAGATCCATGAAAGCGATTGGCTGGATGCCATGCCTGTCGATCAGCGCAATACGTTTGAAGGCAATTCAATTCTTCGCGGAGGCCGTGAGCCAGTTATCGAATCGCCGAAGGTACATCGCACAGCGGCCAATCTGATCATCAAATAAGGGCTGTTTGGTCAGTGATTGCTTCAGGCGAGCTGTGAGACCTTTAGCTTGTGTCAGCCAGTCCTAACCCCTCAAACTGACAGAAATGCTTCCCGGATATCAGGTGAAGCATCCAGTTCTGCAAAACTGCCGTCGTATTTTTTCAGTCCGCCCTCGATGATCACAGCTCTGTCAGAGACAAGCCTTGCAAAATGCAGATTCTGTTCTGATAGCAGCACCGGCAGACCTTCGGCCTTGAGCTTGAGAATGGTGTTTGCCATTTGCTCGACAATAACAGGGGCAATGCCCTCGCTGGGTTCATCCAGCAGCAACAGACGTGGATTACCCATGAGAGTTCGCGCTATGGACAGCATTTGCTGTTCGCCACCAGACAGAGCTTTACCACGATTGTGCCGACGTTCGGCAAGGTTGGGAAAGAGTTCAAACACTATATCGACAGTCCATTCGAATACACCTTCACGTGGCGGTTGACGCCCCACTTCAAGGTTCTCACTGATTGTCAGGTCGGTGAATATTCTTCGCTCCTCGGGCACATAGCCAATACCCAGCTTGGCAACGCGATGTGTGGGCAGATCGATTAATTCATTGGCCTCAAACTGGACAGAGCCACTCGCAGGCTTCACCAGTTGCATGATGGACTTGACGGTAGTGGTCTTGCCAGCACCATTTCTGCCCAGTAAGGAGACGACCTCACCTGCCCCGACACTAAAGTCAAGATCACGCAGAATATGGGCACGGCCATAAAAGCTGTTGACTCCCTGCAACTCAAGCATGGGTACCCGCATCCGAATTCTGATGACTGAAAACAGAGCCCCCACCCAGGTAAACCTCTTGGACTATCGTATTGTTGCGAATCATCTGTGCACTGCCCTCCGCGATGAGCTCTCCTCGATTGAGCACCATGATGCGATGCGCATGTGCGAAAACCACATCCATATCATGTTCGGTAAACAGCACACTGATTCCGCGTTCAGCGACAATGTCCGCGGTTAGTTGCATCAAGGCAATTCGCTCACTAGGTGCCATGCCTGCAGTGGGTTCATCCATTAACAGCAGTGATGGCTCATGGCTCAGCGCAATCGCCAGCTCCAGACGCTTCAGATCACCGTAGGCCAGGATGGCACAGGCTCTTTCGGCCTGCTCCGGCATGCCAACGAGTTCCAGCAGACTCATGGCCTGCTTGTAGTACAGGCGCGTGGCGTAAGGCCAGATTGAGTACACGCGTTTGTGATGTGAGATAAGCGCCATCTGCACATTCTCGATAACCGTCATCGATTGGTATGTACCGGTAATCTGGAAGGTACGCCCTACTCCCTTGCGCCACACCTTGCGTGGCAACATGCCGGTGATGCGCTTACCGTGCAGAAACACATCGCCTGCTGTGGGTTTGAGCTGCCCCATGAGCATGTTGAAACACGTAGTTTTCCCTGCGCCATTGGGGCCGATCAATGCAAGAAGTTCACCTTGCTCAACGACAAAATCCACATGACTGACGGCGTGAATACCACCGAATGATTTACTCAGACCCCGGACCTCAAGTACCGTACTCATAGTGCACGACTCTTGGCTGCACCCGCTGCTGTACCGGTTGAGCTTTCGCTTGAACTATCCACTGAGCCATCCCAGTCTGAGCCACCCAGGAATCGTTCGGACAGTGCGCGCAGCGAACCCACAATGCCGTTGGGTGCCATGACAACAACAAGGATGATGGTAATACCCAACGCAAGCCGCCAGTATTCGAATCGGGTGAGGTAGTCCTTCACCAACTCCAGCGATGCAGCACCCACCACACCTCCGGACAAGGTTTTAACACCGCCTAGAAATACAACGATCAGCGCATCGAACGATTTTGCAATTTCCAGTTCATTGGGAAAAATACTGCCTTTGGAAAACACGAACAATCCGCCAGCCACACCCGCCAGTGTTCCTGCCACGGTAAACGCCATCCATTGAACACGTTTGGTATTTATGCCCGTAGCCTCTGCCTGACGCTGCGAATCTCTTGCTGCGCGCAAGGCAAAGCCGAACGGCGAGTGCGCGATATGGCGCAGTAGGATGATGCCACCTACTCCTATGATTACGGTGAAATAAAAATAACTGTTGGCTTCGGATAGCCACGCAGCAGGCCAGATGTTAACCAGGCCATCGTCACCACCGGTGAATTCGTCCCACTGAAACACCAGCGACCACAACAGCTGCGCCAGAGCCAGTGTGAGCATGGCAAAGTAGACGCCGGTAAGCCGTAGACACAGCCAGCCGATAATGATCGCCGCCATGCCAGCACCGATAGGTGCCAATATGAATGCAAGCTCCATCGGTGCGTTGGCATACGACACCAGCAAGGCCGCTACATACGCACCTCCACCAAAGAACGCGGCGTGGCCAAACGATACGAGTCCACCCAGTCCCAGTAAAAAATGCAGGCTGGCTGCAAACAGACAGAAGATGATGATGTCGGTTGCCAGTATCACCAGAAAGTGTGAGCCTGCCATGGGCAAGGCTAACAGTATGAGTAAGAGAACGCCAACGGCAATGCGTGAACGCAAGCTCGCGGGCTTGATCGGCCTGTCAGGCTCACCCACCTGACCATGCTCCCCCGCGACCTCTTCGCGCCCCAGCAATCCATACGGACGAATGGTCAGCACAACAGCCATCACGACAAACATCAACACCAGGGTGCTTTGTGGCAGGTAGGACACACCGAACACGTTGAGTACCGATATCAGCACTGCCGCTATGTAAGCACCGGGTAGTGATCCCATGCCACCAATGACAACCACGACAAAGATGGCGGCGAGAATATTGAAATCCATCAGCAGATCGGCGCCACCTTTGGGCAACTGAATGGCCCCGCCAAGACCTGCCAGTGCAGCACCCAGAAAAAACACACCCGTAAACAACCAGGCTTGATTGACCCCTAGTGCGGCAACCATTTCCCTGTCCTGTGTTGCAGCACGCACCAGCACGCCCAACCGCGTCCGGGCAATCAGGTACCACAACGCAAACAGCACAAACGGGGTGATGGCGATAAGCGCAAGATCATACAAGGGAACCGGCTCACCCATGATTCGAACGATACCGATAAGCCCTGGCGCACGAGGTCCCAGCAGATCCTCTGCGCCCCAGATCATCAGGGTCAGATCCTGAATGACCAGGATGACTCCGAAAGTTGCGACCAGTTGAAACAGCTCCGGTGCTTTGTAGACCGGCCTTAGCACCAGCATTTCCACAACAACGCCGATAAGGCCGACGACCAGACCCGATAACAGCACCGACGCCCAGAATCCGATGGCACCTGGCAGCACTTGCATCAGCGAATAGCCAACGAAGGCACCCAGCATGTAGAACGACCCGTGGGCAAAATTGACAATTCTTGTGACGCCAAATATCAGCGACAGACCAGACGCCACAAGAAACAGGGTTGCCGCATTGGCAAGGCCCGTCAGTAACTGCGCAATGAAGAGTCCCACGGGCTCAGGCTTCTATTTGCTGGCTGGACGCATACTGGCAACTTCCTCATCCGATGGCAGATAGTCTGCCCCCTCTTTGTAGGTCCAGTCCACCATGATACCGCCACCATCCTGCAGTGCCGTGGTGCCGACAAAAGCGCCCATCGTAGACTGATGATCTTGCGTGCGGTACACGATGTTGCCTACGGGGGTATCCACTTCAAGCCCGACAAAAGCTTCTCGCAAGGCTTCCGTTTCGATAGAACCGGCACGCTCTATAGCAGCCGCGATAGACTGGGCAGTCATGTATCCGACCAACGAACCGATTTTCGGATTGTCATCGAAGCGCTCGATGTAGGTATCGACAAATACCTTGTTGGGACCCTCTTCAAAGTCATACCAGGGGTAGCCGGTGACGGTCCAGCCTTCGGGTGCTTCATCAGCCAACGGCTCCAGGTATTCAGGTTCGCCGGTGAGCAGGCCATACACATTGCGCCCATCAAACAAACCACGTGTGGTGCCCTCGCGAACAAACTTGGCAAGATCCCCGCCAAACGTAACGTTGTAGATCGCATCTGGCTTTGCACGCTCAATAGCCTGTGCCTCAGCGCCTGCATCGATCTTGAACAGCGCAGGCCATTGCTCTGTCACGAATTCCACATCCGGACGAAGCGCGGTCAGCGCTTTTTTGAAGGCTGCGACCGCGTCCTTGCCATACGCATAATTGGGCGCGATAGTGGCGTATTTTACAGCGTCGGTCTTTGCCGCCTCTTCGGCAAGCATCGCCGCTTGCATGTAGGTCGATGTGCGCAGGCGGAACGTGTAGTCGTTACCGGCCTCCCAGACCAGAGCGTCAGCCAAGGGTTCAGAGGCGAGGTAGACAATTTTTTTCTCCGCGGCAAACGAAGACAATGCAAGCCCGATGTTACTCAGTATGGTGCCGGTGATCATCGCCACTTCTTCGCGATTTACAAGCTCCTCCGCAATCTTTATGGCTTCACCGGGTTTACCCTGATCATCCCGGAAGATGAACTCCAGCGGCCTGCCAATGACACCGCCCGCGGCGTTGATCTCCTCTACGCCAAGCTCGATGCCTTTCTTGTAGGGTTCGGCAAAAGCTGCCATGCGTTTGTAGTGATTGATCTCACCTATCTTGATGGGATCAGCGGCCTGGACTGTGCCTGTCAGGCCAACCACCGTACATGCAACAAGGACTGCAATAGCAGACAGCCTGCTTCGATATTTCATTCATCTCTCCTGTGTGACATTAAGCCCGCGGGCTGCGTGGTTTCGGGTGCCAAGCCTGGACTATTCATGATTAGTCCAACCGGGTGGCACGACGTTATGACGGTAGATCATGCCTCGAGCTGCTCATTCTCGATAAGCGACTGCATTCTGCGGCGATAGACAATGGGTCCCTTGTCGATTGCCAGACGTAGGGGTTTGCGTGTTTGCGGAAGACGTTCGGCTTCATCGATAGCAGCGAGAATTTCCTTGTCCTCGTTGAATGCAACACGAAACATGGCATCCATCTGCTCCGAGGCCTGTTCATCCCCGACGGCTGCATTGCGCAAGTGCATCCATCGATCAATCGTGTAGTGCTCGTTGACTGGTGTCAGGAAATGCAATGCAAAGATGCGAATGCCTTTGTCGCGCTCCGACTCTTTCAATTGCGCGCTGACATCGGCACTGCCGAAGTCAATGACCGCCGTGCAAGGCAAATGAAGATAATAATAGTGCCAGCGATCCACATTGCCTTCAAAGCCGCCAAATTTCTGAAAAAATCCAACCGGTGGTGCATCTCGAATCCAGCGCCATGCCACGAGCACATCGCTGTCCACATCCACCTGGACAGCAATATCTTCGCTCGCAGCGTTACCCAGCGTGGTTGGATGGACGAAACTGACGTGGGCAGGATCAACCAGGTTTTCAGCAACATTCATGTAATGCGCCTGCAAATGCAGGGCATCACCCTGGTGCACATGCCATTGTTCGCTGTTGAATTGTGGCATGTCAAATATATCATCCGTATTTGCTTTCTCCGGATTGCCCATCCAGATAAACACGATATCGTTTTTCTCATGTACTGGGTAAGAGCGCACATAGGCGGAGGACGGAATATTATCCTGACCGGGAATGCGAATGCACTGGCCTCGGCCATTGAACGTCATGCCGTGGTAGCCGCACTGAATGCTGTCATTGAGCAGTTGGCCTTTGGACAATGGCAACTGCCGGTGCGGGCATCGATCTTCAAGAATAACCACCGAGCCGTCAGTACTGCGGTAACCCACGAGTGCCTGCTCAAGAATCACTAGCGGGTGCAGGTTGTGGGCAAACTCTGATGACCAGCCAGCCACGTACCAGGCGTCGTTCACATACTGGCTTCTGGCTGTGGTCATTGATGGCCCCCCAATGGAATATACTGTTTGTATGCGAACAGTTATACCGAAACACCAGAGAACGTCAAGCTCTGCGAAAAACCCTGCGCGCAAAGCCCGTGAATTACATCAGAGTGCTAGCCGGAATTATTCATGAAGCTCCCAGCCACCCTGCCATCGAAGCCAGGATAGCGTTCAAACCATGAAAGGCAAACAATGCACTGAAACCGACTACGTATTGTCCGATCAGATCGGCTATCTACTGCGTCTTGCCAACCAGCGTCATCTTGAAATCTTTCATCATTGCTTGCCCGAGCTTACGCCCACGCAATTTGCGCTGCTCGTCACACTGTCATCGGTTGGCGAAGAATCGCAAAACGAGTTGGGACGACAAATCGGTATCGATGCTGCAACCACCAACGGTGTTGTTGAACGACTGCTGAAAAAAGCACTGATAACAACGCGTACCGACCCCTTCGACAAACGTCGGCTACGTATCTCTCTGAGCGACAGCGGGCTCAAGCTAGTGGAACAGAGCCTGCCGGTTGCGCGCCTTATTACGGCCAGAACACTGGAAGGTTTGACAGAGCGCGAGACCCAGAGACTTGTACAGCTACTCCGAAAGATTCAACCGGAGCGATGAGTCAAAACCCTGCGCGTGCGACGCACGCACCGGCAAATGCAATGTGTGGTGATTAGCCATGCGCCTTGCACCCTTTTCCTGTTTTATTGCATGATGAGACTCGAACGCTAAACGTATCCACTGATCACGTCGCGTCCAATGCATAACGTTGCACTACCCATGAGGCTGCCATGACAGACAATTCGCACAAGCTCGTCATTCGTCATATTGGGCGTATTCTTTCCGGCAAGCTGGAAGCTCCTCTACTCGATGGCGATTGTGTCATTGCGATTGATGGACGCATCAGTGACTTTGGCTACGAATCCGATCTGGATACCGACAACGCTGATGTGATGGTTGATGCTGCTGACACATGGTTGGCGCCCGGACTTATCGACAGCCATGTGCATCCGGTCATTGGCGACTACACGCCACGACAACAGCAGATCAACTGGATTGATTCCTGTCTGCACGGCGGAGTCACCACCATGATATCGGCCGGTGAAGTTCACCTGCCAGGCAGGCCCAAAGACATCGTCGGGCTCAAAGCCATGGCAATCGCCTCGCAGCGTTGGTACGAGAATTTTCGTCCCTCCGGTGTCAAAATGCATGCTGGCGCTCCGGTGCTTGAGGATGGCATGGAAGAGAACGACTTCAAGGAGCTTTCCGAAGCGGGCGTCAAGCTGCTGGGTGAAGTAGGGCTGGGTTCTGTTAAAGCCGGCGAGACTGCTGCTCAGATGGTCAAGTGGGCGCGCAAATACGGTATTCAGTCCACTATTCATACCGGGGGTCCAT
The DNA here is from genome assembly GCA_964352535.1 of uncultured Granulosicoccaceae bacterium. Classification (GTDB taxonomy): domain Bacteria; phylum Pseudomonadota; class Gammaproteobacteria; order Granulosicoccales; family Granulosicoccaceae; genus Granulosicoccus. The sequence goes on from CAYGSW010000091.1 coordinate 20,102, forward strand.
CGATCCCGGGATCAGGACTTATCGACAAGGATATCGTACTGGAAGCCGATGCCGACATCATTGGACACATCAATGGCGGACACACCGCTTTACCGGATGATCAGATTGTCTGCCTGTGCGAAGGCTGCCGTCGGGGTATTGAAATTGTTCATAACGGCAACGAGCGTGCAGGCCTGCTGGCCATGCGCATCGCTTTCGAGATAGAGCAATCCGAACGCGTCATTCTGGGTACGGACTCGCCAGCAGGCTCTGGTGTGCAGCCCCTAGGCATTTTGCGCATGATTGCCATGCTCTCAAGCCTTGGCAATGTGCC